>JBFKAF010000964.1:0-1304 GCA_041621735.1 Pseudomonas sp. | reverse complement strand
GGGTCTTGTCGACGATGTCGCGGACGCCGGCCAACACCACCCAGGCAGCCAACAGACAAACGCCCAGTACCGCCCAGTTGAAATCGCCGATCATCAGGGTCGCCACCACAGCCAAGGCCACGCTACCCAACAGTACCGGGGTCAACATGCCCAACAACCACTGCAGCGGGGTATCTTTCCAGCGCACGATGACGCCGACCGCGATCATCGCCATCAGCAGCCCCATCAGCGGCACGAACAGCGCATTGAAGTACGGCGGGCCGACCGACAGCTTGGCACCGGTCAGCGCATCCAGTACCAAGGGGTAGAGGGTGCCGAGCAGAATCATCGCCGCCGCGACTATCAGAATCAGATTATTAACCAGCAACAGGGTTTCCCGCGACTTCAGGGCGAAGCCAACCTGGCTCTTGACCACCGGCGCGCGAATGGCGAACAGGGTCAGTGAGCCGCCCACCACAAGCAACAAAAACGCCAGGATGAACACGCCCCGCGCCGGATCGGTGGCGAAGGCATGCACCGAGGTCAGCACCCCGGAGCGCACGAGGAAGGTACCGAGCAGGCTCAGGGAGAACGCGGCGATGGCCAGCAGCACGGTCCAGCTCTTGAACACTCCACGTTTCTCGGTGACGGCCAGGGAGTGAATCAACGCAGTGCCGACCAGCCAGGGCATGAACGAGGCGTTCTCCACCGGGTCCCAGAACCACCAACCGCCCCAGCCCAGCTCGTAATAGGCCCACCAGGAACCCAGGGCGATACCGATGCCGAGAAAGGCCCAGGCGACTATGGTCCAGGGCCGCGACCAGCGTGCCCAGGCGGCATCCAGCTTACCGCCGAGCAATGCGGCGATGGCGAACGAGAACGCCACGGAGAAGCCGACGTAGCCCATGTAGAGCATCGGCGGATGGATGATCAGGCCGAAGTCCTGCAGCAGCGGGTTGAGGTCGCGACCATCCAGCGGGATATTCGGCAACAGCCGCGCGAAAGGGTTGGAGGTGACGATCAGGAACAGCAGGAAGCCGACGCTGATCAAGCCCATCACACCCAACACCCGGGCCAACATCTCTTCCGGCAGCTGCCGCGAAAAGATCGACACGGCAAAGGTCCAGCCGGCCAGGATCAACGCCCAGAGCAGCAACGAGCCTTCATGGGCGCCCCACACCGCGCTGAACTTGTAGAACCAAGGCAAGGCGCTGTTGGAATTGCTGGCCACGTAGGCAACGGAAAAGTCGTCGACCATGAAGGCATAGGTCAGGCAGATAAAGGCGAACAGCAGGAAGGCGAACTGCCCCCACGCCGCCGGTTGC
>JBFKAF010000963.1:0-1307 GCA_041621735.1 Pseudomonas sp. | reverse complement strand
TCATGACGGACTGCCAAACAGCGCCAGGGCACGCAGGCAGGCATCGCGATGCTGTTCGCCACTGTCCTGCGCCACTGGGCAGCCGGGCAAGTTCAAGGCAAACGGCTGCTGTCGTTCGCTCAGCTGCAGCACCCAATGACAAAGCAGCGACAGACGCAGCTCGACATCGCCCGTGAGCGCGTCGAAGTCCAAACACAAATCACGCCCGCTGAGCGCGGCGAAATCCTTGACCAGCAGCCCCTGCCCCCGCGAGTAAGCCTTCCAGTGCATACGCCGCTTCGAGTCTCCGGGCTGGTAGCTGCGCAGCCCCTGGAAGTCGTCCGTACCCTGGCCCTGGGCGCGTGCGCCCTGCTCTTGTGGATCGTCGTGCAAGCCTGCGGCCACCGGCAGCTCGCCGGCCAGCGGCCGCGGGTAGACCAGCAGCGCCTGATCCAGGTCGACCCAGCTCCAGGCCACTAGAATCCCCAAGGGAAAGCGGCTCTCGACGCGTAGCCGTCCGGGGCGTAACCAACCACGGCGCTGTGTGGCGATGCTCAGCTCGCATTCGCTGACGCCTTGAGCGGGCACGTCGTGCAGCTGTAAATCGTTTGGCGGCCAGCCCAGGGCGATTGCCTGGTGTACCCGCTGCGTGCTTTCCAGGCGCAGACGAAAGCGCCCCTGCTCACCGACGAACACCGCTCCCGCGCCGCCGGCCTTGAGCACCAGCCCCGCCAGGTTGCGGTAGGTATGCAGGATGGCGACGATGAATAGCGAACCGAGCAGGAAGGTCAGGCCGTAGGCCAGGCTGTTCTGGTAGTTGATCGCCGCCAGCAGCATCAAGGCCAGTGCCATGGCGAACGCCGCCCCGACCTGGCTGGGAATGATGAAAATCTGCCGTTGCCTGAGACGCACACTGGCGGCTGCGGGAATGCGCCGTGCCAGCCAGCGATTCCAGCGTGAGCGGAACAGCCGACTCAAAGCGCCGGCACCTCGCGCAGTAACCATTGCACCAACGCCCCGCCGCCATGCCCGCTCGGATCGGCGCGCTCGCGCAGGCGGTGGCCGACCACAGAAGGCAGCACCGCTTGCACATCCTCGGGAATCACATAGTCGCGCTCGGCCAGCAAGGCCCAGGCCCGCGCGCCCGCCAGCAAGGCCAGGCTGGCGCGTGGCGACAAGCCCCAGGCAAATTGCGGCTGGCTGCGCGTGGCCTCGACCAAGCGCAGCACGTAATCGACCAAGGCATCGCTGGCGCGGATTTTCGGCACCTCGGCCTGGATCGAGGCCAGTTCACTGTGATTGAAGATCGGTTCCAGGCGCGGCAACAG
>JBFKAF010000962.1:0-1309 GCA_041621735.1 Pseudomonas sp. | reverse complement strand
GTTCGGCATCGATGTGTTCCGCGCCGCGGCCATGCTCACCGTGCTGTTCTCCGACCTGTCGATCGGGCAGATGCTCGCGGTGTTCAGCTACCTGTGGTTCATGATCGGCCCGGTGGAGCAGTTGCTCAGCCTGCAATACGCTTTCTACGCCGCAGGCGGGGCGCTGGTGCGGATCAACGAACTGCTGGCGCGCGCCGACGAACCGCAGTATCCAGGCCGTGCCGATCCCTTTATCGGGCGTGACAGCGTCGGCATCGAGGTGCAGGGGCTGACCTTCGCCTACAATGACGAACCGGTGCTGGACCAGCTCAACCTGAGTATCGGACCGGGGGAGAAGGTGGCCATCGTCGGCGCCAGCGGCGGCGGCAAGAGCACCCTGGTGCAGCTACTGCTCGGCCTCTATACGCCACAGGCCGGCAGCATCCGCTTCGGTGGCTACAGCCAGGAGGAGATCGGTCTGGAGACGGTGCGCGAGCAGGTCGCGGTGGTGCTGCAGCACCCGGCGCTGTTCAACGATACGGTACGCGCCAACCTGTGCATGGGCCGTGAGCGGAGCGACGAGGCCTGTTGGCGCGCCCTGGAAATCGCCCAGCTGGTGGAGACCATCCGCCTGCTGCCGCAAGGGCTGGACAGTGTCGTCGGGCGTTCCGGCGTGCGCTTGTCCGGCGGTCAGCGCCAACGTCTGGCCATCGCGCGCATGGTTCTGGCCGAGCCGAAAGTGGTGATCCTCGATGAGGCCACCTCGGCCCTGGATGCCGCCACCGAATATGCCCTGCACCAGGCCCTGGCCCGCTTCCTCAACGGCCGTACCACCCTGATCATCGCCCACCGCCTGAGTGCGGATAAGCAAGCCGACCGGGTGCTGGTATTCGACGGCGGCAGCATCGCCGAAGATGGTGATCATCAGCAACTGATCGCCGTCGGTGGGCTATACGCCAAGTTGTATGGGCATTTGCAGCATTGACGACAGGTTGCTCGATCTGCGCCGGCTGCACGCGTGACTGGCGGTAAGAGTGGCGGTCAGGAGTTGCTCCCACCTGGCTCTCTTGAGCAGCCGGCGCCCAGTATTATCGACCGGGTGCTTTGCTCAGGGCTGCTTGGCGGTGGCAGCAGGTGCTGACCACCGCTGTAATTCCTTGACCCGAGCGTTGCTGCCGGCCAGGGGCTTGTCCAACGCCTCCTGGTAGAAACTCAGCCAACTGCGCGAGCCGGCAATCATCCCGGCCAGGTCACGCATGCCTGTCTTGAGGGCGACCAGGCTCTGCTGAAAACCCTGCTCCTGGCCGATCAGGGTTTTAGCCAGCTGCCG
>JBFKAF010000961.1:0-1309 GCA_041621735.1 Pseudomonas sp. | reverse complement strand
TTCCTTGCTGCTGAAACAGATCTTCAGTGTCATCCAGATACAGGGCGGCGCGCTGGTCGAGCGCATCGAACTGCAGGAAACCCAGGGCGACAGCACCCTGTTGCGCCTGCCGGACAGCCGGCCGGGCGACAGCCTCAGCACCCAGGAGCGCCACGCCTTTGCCGATTGAGCGCTACCTGCCACGACTGTTCGGCGTGCTGTTGCTGGCCCTGCTGGCTCTGACCGCCTGGCAATGGCGCAACGGCCCACCGCTGGCGACCAGCCTGCTCAGCCTGCTGCCGCATGGCGCCGGTGACCAGTTGGTGCAGCGCGCCGAGCAGCGCATGCAGGAACCGCTGAACCGTGAAGTACTGCTGTTGCTCGGCCACCCGCAGCGCGAACAGGCCATCGAACTGGTGCGCCAGGTCGCCGAGGACTGGCGCACGACCCAGCGCTTCGAACGGCTGCAGTGGCGCCTGGACACCGACCTTAGCGCCCTGCGCCAGCAGTTGCGCGGCAGCCGCCTGGATCTGTTGCCGGCGGCCGCTCGACGGCAGCTGATCGAGCAGCCCGAGGTCTTTATCCAGCAACGCGCCGCGCAACTGTTCGACGCCTTCGCCGGCTACGGCCTGCTGCCGCTCGAACAGGACTGGCTGGGGCTCGGCGCCCGCGCCCAGCAGACGCTCAACCCGCATCCACGTATACAGACCGATCTCGGCAGCGGCGCCCTGTTGTTGCAGGACCAGGGCATGACCTGGGCGCTGTTGCGCGCGCGCACCCGGGACGGCGCCTTCGACCTGCAGGCACCGGCAGCAATCGCCGCCGTCGTACACCGCGCGCGCGCCACAGTCGACACCCAGGGCGGCCAACTGCTGGCCGCCAGCGGCATCCTCTACGCCGCCGCCGGGCAAGCCACGGCCGCGCGCGAGATCGGCTGGATCGGCGGCGGCGCCCTGCTCGCCACGCTGCTGTTGTTGCTGCTGGCCTACCGCCGCGCACGGGTGCTGGTCAGTCTGCTGCCGGTCGGCGTGGCGCTGCTCGCCGGCTGCAGCGCCTGCGTGCTGCTGTTCGGCCAGGTCAACGTCATGACCCTGGTCCTCGGCACCAGCCTGATCGGCGTGGCGCTGGACTTTGCCCAACACTATTTGAGTAAAAGCTGGGGCCAGAGCAACTGGCACAGCTGGAGCGCCCTGCGGGCGACCCTGCCCGGCCTCAGCCTGAGTCTGGCGACCAACCTGATCGGCTACCTGGCGCTGGCCTTCACCCCCTTCCCGGCGCTGACCCAGGTCGCGGTTTTTTCCGCCGCCGGCCTGATCGCCGCCTACCTCTG
>JBFKAF010000960.1:0-1314 GCA_041621735.1 Pseudomonas sp. | reverse complement strand
TTCCACGGCACTATGACCCCGACCACGCCGAGCGGCTGGTAGATCACCTTGGCCGAGGCCGGCATGAACTGCAGGCCGACACTGCGCCGCGAGGGTTTCATCCAGCGCTTGATGCGCTTACTGGCGTAGTGGATGCCATGCAGGCTGGGCATCAGCTCGGCGAGCAGGGTTTCATCGGCGGAGCGGTTGCTGAAGTCGTCGGAGATCGCCTGGATCAAGGCGTCCTGCTTCTGGGTCAGCAGCTCGCGCAGGGCCTTGAGCCATGCAATGCGCTGTTCGGCCGAGGGCATGGGGTTGGCCTGGTACGCCAGGCGCTGGGCGGCGAAGCCGCTTTGCAGTTGACTGATCTGCTGTTGGTTCTGTTGCAGGTTTTGTTCTAGATAGGCGACGTCGGCAACCATGGGCAGTTCCTCGGCAGTTCGGCGCAAAGCCCGCTGGGCGGACGGCTGGGCATTGCGGTCAGGGTGTGCTGGATTTTTAGAGCAATTGCTCTAATCTGTCAAATAGCCAGGTGTTCTAATGCCTTCAGCGCAAATCCCGGGAGCCTCGGGTTGCCGGTCCGGGCCATGCCCGGCTAACACCTCGGCTGTATTCCTCTGTACCTTTGCCGGGCCGGCTGTTCAGGTTCTGGCGATCATTGTTTATCGAGCCGAGATCGAGTTGCGTTATGCCGCCCCCTCTGAAAACCCGCGAGCGTATCATTCAGGCCAGCCTCGAGCTGTTCAACGCCCAGGGCGAGCGCAGCGTCAGCACCAATCACATCGCCGCTAACCTGGGTATCTCGCCGGGTAACCTGTACTACCACTTCCGTAACAAGCAGGCGATCATCGCCGAGCTGTTCGGCCAGTACGAAGCGCATGTCGATGGCTTCCTGCGGCGCCCGCAGGGCCGCGCGCTGACCGTGGCGGACAAGACCTTCTACCTGGAGGCGTTGTTGGCGGCGATGTGGCATTACCGCTTTCTGCATCGTGACCTGGAACACCTGCTCGACAGCGACGGGCAACTGGCGGAGCGCTACCGCCTGTTCGCTCAGCGCTGCCTGCAGGGCGCCCAAGACATCTACCAGGGCTTCGTCGAGGCCGGCATCCTGTTGATGAACCCCGCGCAGATCGAGGCGCTGACCCTCAACAGCTGGATCATCATGACCTCCTGGGTGCGCTTCCTCTGCACCGCCCGTGGCAATCCGATTGAACTCAGCGAGGAACTGCTGCGTCGCGGCATCTATCAGGTGTTGGCACTGGAAGGCGGCTATATCGCGCCGCAGGCGCAGGCGGCGGTGGACGCCCTGTATGCGAAGTTGTTCGTGCCGTTGGA
>JBFKAF010000959.1:0-1316 GCA_041621735.1 Pseudomonas sp. | reverse complement strand
GGGCCGATGCCGTCCGGGCTGTCGAACAAGGAGAAGGCCGACGTGCGTCAGCGCTATGCCGAGGGCAAGGCGACGCGCGACGAGCTGCTCGAGGCGGAAATGAGCGCCTACCACAGCCCCGGCACCTGCACCTTCTATGGCACGGCCAACACCAACCAGTTGTTGATGGAGGTGATGGGCCTGCACCTGCCCGGCGCGTCCTTCATCAATCCCAATACGCCACTGCGCGACGCCCTGACCCACGAGGCGGCGCAGCAGGTCACCCGGCTGACCAAGCAGAGTGGCCAGTTCATGCCGCTCGGGTTGATCGTCGACGAGCGTTGCCTGGTCAACGCGGTCGTCGCCTTGAGCGCGACCGGCGGTTCGACCAACCACACCCTGCACATGCCGGCGATCGCCCAGGCGGCCGGGATTCAGTTGACCTGGCAGGACATGGCCGACCTCTCCGAGGTGGTGCCGACCCTGGCCCACGTCTATCCCAACGGCAGCTCCGACATCAATCACTTCCAGGCCGCTGGCGGTATGTCTTTCCTGATTCGCGAGCTGCTCAAGGCCGGGCTGCTGCACGAGGACGTCAACACCGTGGCCGGCCATGGCCTGAGCCGTTACACCCGCGAGCCTTTCCTCGAAGAGGGCAAGCTGGTGTGGCGCGATGGGCCGAACAAGAGCCATGACGAAAGCGTGCTGCGTCCGGTGGCGCGCCCCTACTCCCCTGAGGGCGGCCTGCGCCTGATGCAGGGCAACCTCGGTCGCGGGGTGATGAAGGTTTCGGCGGTGGCGCTCGAGCATCAGGTGGTCGAAGCGCCGGCGCGGGTGTTCGAGGACCAGCAGGAGTTGGCCGATGCTTTCAAGGCCGGCGAACTGGAGTGTGATTTCGTTGCGGTGATGCGCTTCCAGGGCCCGCGTAGCAACGGCATGCCCGAGTTGCACAAGATGACCCCGTTCCTCGGCGTGTTGCAGGATCGCGGCTTCAAGGTGGCGCTGGTTACCGACGGACGCATGTCCGGCGCCTCGGGCAAGATCCCGGCGGCCATTCATGTCTGTCCCGAAGCCTTCGACGGCGGCCCGCTGGCGCGGGTGCGCGATGGCGACGTGATCCGGGTCGACGGCCAGACCGGCGAGCTGCGGGTACTGGTCGAGGATGCCGAGCTGGCGGCGCGTGAGCCGGCGCTCGACACCCTGAACAATGCAGTGGGTTGCGGTCGTGAGCTGTTTTCCTTCATGCGCCTGGCCTTCAGCTCGGCCGAGCAGGGCGCCAGCGCCTTTACCGGCAGCCTGGAGTCGCTGAAGTGAAACTGGCACTGGTCGGTGATATC
>JBFKAF010000958.1:0-1317 GCA_041621735.1 Pseudomonas sp. | reverse complement strand
GGATGCCGCGTGGTATGACGAATCGTAGGGTGGAATCCCCGCAGGGGCTTCCGCCGCTGGCCGCGAATCGTTCGTCAATCCTGCTGCGGTGATAAACAAACCCCTCGCCTGGTGCGGGGCGTTTGCTATTGTGCGGCGGCTGACGGATTACACCGCTGCGCGGCTAATCCATCCTACGGATGCCGCGAGTCGTTCGTCTATCATGCTGCGGTGATAAACAAATGCCTCGCCCGGTGCGGGGCGCTTGTTATTGTGCAGTGGGAAACGGATTACACCGCTACGCCGCTAATCCATCCTACGCTTGGCTGTGTCATGGACTTTTGCGAGGCAAGGAATGCCGAACTACCGTCGAGCCTTTGTACCGGGGGCGACCTGGTTTTTTACCGTCAATCTGCTACAACGCCGTGGCAATGATCTGCTGACAAGGCGTATCGACCTTTTGCGCCATGCGGTTCGGCGGGTGCATCGCCTGCATCCGTTCGTGATCGATGC
The DNA here is from genome assembly GCA_041621735.1 of Pseudomonas sp. Classification (GTDB taxonomy): domain Bacteria; phylum Pseudomonadota; class Gammaproteobacteria; order Pseudomonadales; family Pseudomonadaceae; genus Aquipseudomonas. Next base: position 825 of record JBFKAF010000958.1, on the reverse strand, counting down.
CTGGGTGGTGCTGCCGGAGCATATGCATTGCGTCTGGACGCTGCCGTCGGGCGATATGGCGTATCCCTTGCGCTGGCGTTTGATCAAGACGTTGTTCTGTCGTGCGTTGCCATCTAACGAATATCGCTCGGCGCTACGCGTGCTGCGTGGCGAGCGGGGTGTCTGGCAGCGGCGCTATTGGGAGCACTTGATTCGCGACGACGAGGATTTTCGCCGGCATGTGGATTATGTGCATATCAACCCGCTCAAGCATGGCTTGGTCGAGCAAGTGCAGGATTGGCCTTATTCGAGCTTTCATCGCGATGTTCGTCGCGGGCTTTATCCGGCGGATTGGGCGGGATGTGTCGATTTGACTGTTACCGGCGACGCTTGAGCGAATATCGTCGGGGGTATTCGATTAACGCAAGGTGACGGATTACGCCGCTGCGCGGCTAATCCATCCTACGGATGCCGCGTGGTAAGACGAATCGTAGGGTGGAATCGCCGCAGGCGCTTCCACCGTTTACCGCGAACCATCAGCTTACAAACTCAGACGCATCGACAAATCCACCGCCTTCACGTCTTTGGTCAGGGTGCCGATCGAGATGTAATCCACGCCGGTCTCGGCAATCGCCCGCAATGTGCTTTCGTTGACTCCGCCCGAGGCTTCCAGCTTGGCGCGGCCCTGGGTCAGGGCGACGGCGCGGCGCATGTCGTCCAGCGACAGTTCATCCAGCATGACGATGTCGGCGCCGGCCGCCAGGGCTTGCTGCAGTTCTTCCAGGCTTTCCACTTCGACTTCCACCGGTTTGCCGGGGGCGATGTGGTGGGCGGCTTTTACCGCTT
>JBFKAF010000957.1:0-1319 GCA_041621735.1 Pseudomonas sp. | reverse complement strand
GTTGGCGCTCCTGGCGCACGGCGGCGAGCTGTTCGCGGCGCTCGTCCAAGGCGCTTTTCTGTTCCAGCAGCTGGGCCTGCTGGTTGGCGATGTCCTGCTCGACGTTGGCCAGTTGGCGCAGGGTCTCGTTGAAGGTGGCCAGCTGCTGCATGCGCGCTTCGCTGAGGTAATCGTAATAGGTCAGGGTGCGCGAGAATTTTTCCGGCTGTTGCTGGTTCAGCAGCAGCTTCACATATTCCTGGCGGCCGCTCTGGTAAGCGGCGCGCGCCTGGATGCCAATCAGTCGTTGTTGCTCAAGGCGCGAGCTCTGGAGTTTTTTTTTCTCCTGATCGAGCTGTTGAATCTCGTCTTGGCTTTGTTGCAGTTCGTTCTGCAGGCCCTTGATCTGCTGTTCCAGCTGGCCCATGTCGGTTTCGGTCTTTTGCAGCGATTGCTGCACCCCGGATTTTTCCTGCTGCAGCTTATCCAGCAGCTTTTTCAGCTCGGCCACGTCGGCGCGGGCGGCTTCCAGCTGTTTCTGGGCGTCGGCCTTCTCGTCGGCAAACGCCGGGGTAAACAGGCTGGTCAGGAAAATCAGGGCGAGGGCGCGAAACATGGGGCAGGCGACACCTGGGGCGGGGACGCCCCTAGTATGCCCGTGGTGATCGGCAAAAAAAACGCCCCAGTCCGGGAGGAATGGGGCATTTAGTGGCTTTCGTCAGTTAGTTCAGGCGGATGATGCTGCTGCCGGTCATTTCTGCCGGTTGCGCCAGGCCCATCAGGCTCAGCAGGGTTGGCGCGACATCGGCCAGTACGCCGTCAGTGCGCAGGCTGACGTTGCGCTTGCCGACATAGATGAAGGGCACCGGCTCGCAGGTGTGGGCGGTGTGTGCCTGGCCGGTGGAGTGGTCTTCCATCTGTTCGACATTGCCGTGATCGGCGGTGATCAGGGCTTCGCCGCCGACCTTGTCGAGTGCCGCGACGATGCGCCCGACGCAGCTGTCCAGGCACTCCACGGCTTTTACCGCGGCATCGAATACACCGGTATGACCGACCATGTCGCCATTGGCGTAGTTGACCACTATCACATCGAAACGCTGGTTCTCGATCGCATCGACGATTTTGTCGGTGACTTGCGGCGCGCTCATCTCTGGCTGCAGGTCATAGGTGGCGACGTTCGGCGAGGGAATCAGGATGCGCTCTTCGCCGGCGAAGGGTTCCTCGCGGCCGCCGGAGAAGAAGAAGGTGACGTGGGCATATTTCTCGGTTTCGGCGATGCGCAACTGGGTCTTGCCGTTCTTCGCCAGGTATTCGCCGAGCACGTTGGTCAGTGGCGTCGG
>JBFKAF010000956.1:0-1321 GCA_041621735.1 Pseudomonas sp. | reverse complement strand
TCGGCGTCGTCGCTGGCGAAATAGCCGGCCCAGTTTTCCTCGCAGGTCAGGTAGGTGCCCCAGGGCGTGAAACCATTGGCGCAGTTGTTCAACGTGCCGCGGGTGGCGGTGCCGGTCGGGCTGTAGCGGGTTTGCAGCAGTGCGTGGCCGCGTGCCGGGCCGCTGATCTGCATAGGGGTCGCGCCGGTGACGCGGCGGTTGCGGGCACTGGGTAGCACTGTCCACTCGCCGCGCGACCCACGGCAAACTTCCACCACGGAAACCCCGTGGGCGTTGATTTCCTTGCGCACCTGTTCGGCACTGGTGCGCTTGCCGTCCACCACGGTGGGTCCGTTGGCGTGCAGCAACCCGGCATCGATGTACTCATGGTTGAGCACCAGCAGGCCGTGATGGCTGTTGCGGCCGTGACCCTGCTGGGCATCGATAGGAAAGAAGTGCATGCCATCGTGGTGCATGCCGAGTTGCTCGGCCTGGTCTTGGGCGCTGTTGCTAGCATCGTCGAGGTAGGCCGGGTAGCGACCGCTAAGCGGAGTGCCCCAGGGTATGAACGGGCTGGCTCGATAGCCGGCAGGCAAGCTGATGGTATCGGCGCGCGTCACGGCTACCGGGGCGAACGGCAACTTGCTGCGGCGCTTGAAAGAGAACCCCGCCGGGCTCCGGCTGGACGGTTCAGCGGCATTGACCGCAGAGGGCAGGACCGCTCCCAGGAATGCCAAGGTACCGAGTGCGGCGCCACCGGCCAGCACCTGTCGGCGGGCTAGGCCGCCGCTGATCACCTGATTGATGTGGGCGTTATCGGAGTGGTTGCTGAGTAACTCATCACCACTACCGAACAACACCTGGTTGTCACTCTCATGTTGCATGGTCGGCTCCTTGGGCTGATCGACGGAGCCTCGACGCTAAACAAACAACACGACGGAACGATTACAGGACAGGTGCCGCAGTCCACAAATCGGGCAGGCACGCCGGCGCCCTAAGTCGCGGGAGGTGTTTGGCGTGAGCAGTATCAGGCTAGGTCACGGCGAGTGAGTTGGCGGGTTCGATCACCTGCCGAGATGCGCAGAGCAGGCCAATGCGTGGCGGGCCATGCACGGCTGGAGGTTTTCGGGACGGATGGGTAGGGCGTTGACGGAAAATCAGCAGGTCGCACGCATAAAAAACCCCAGCATCGCTGCTGGGGTTTTTCTACAGGCTCTCAGTCAGATAATACGATCCTGGCTGAGTGAGTCAGTTGCGTTTAACCGAACTGATTCATGGTGTTGTCTTTACCACCGGCCTTCAGCGCGGCTTCACCAGCGAAGTACTCTTTATGGTTGTCACC
>JBFKAF010000955.1:0-1322 GCA_041621735.1 Pseudomonas sp. | reverse complement strand
GCCGCGGCGGCCTGGCTGACCGGGGCGCACGCATGCCCCATTACCAGCAGGTCGATCTCACCGCCGATCTGCTGCGCAGCACCGAGGGTGTTGAATGTGGCGGCTGCAATGGCAGCGTTGTCGTGTTCGACAATAACCAGGATGGACATTTTTCGACTCCTTAGAGCACTGCCGCTTCGGTTTTCAGTTTCGCCACCAGCTCGGCGGCAGTCGCAACCAATACTCCGCCTGCCTGACGCACCGGCGGTTCGACCGCCGAGAGCAACTCCAGACGCGGGCTCAGGTCGACGCCCAGCTCCTCGGCAGTCACCTGCTCCAGCGGTTTCTTCTTGGCTTTCATGATCGACGGCAGCGAGGCGAAGCGCGGCTCGTTCAGGCGCAGGTCGACGCTGACCACCGCAGGCAGAGCCAAGGCGATGGTTTCCAGGCCACCATCGATCTCGCGCACCACTTCAATCTGCCCGTCTGCCACCTTCAGTTCAGAGGCGAACGTACCCTGGGGCCAGTCCAGCAACGCGGCGAGCATCTGCCCGGTCTGGTTGCAATCGTCATCGATCGCCTGCTTGCCGAGCATCACCAGTTGCGCAGCTTCCTTGGCCACCAAGGCCTTTAACGTCTTGGCCACCGCCAGCGGCTCGCTGAGCCCGGCATACGGCACCAGGATCGCCCGGTCGGCGCCCATGGCCAGTGCCTGGCGCAAGGTATCCTGGGCCTTGTCCGGACCAATCGAGACCACCACTACCTCGCTGGCGATACCGGCTTCCTTGAGCCGCACCGCCGCTTCGACGGCAATCTCGTCGAACGGGTTGATCGCCATCTTGAGGTTGTCCAGGTCCACCGCCGAGCCGTCTGCCTTGACCCGTACCTTGACGTTGTGGTCGACCACCCGCTTCACACCCACCAGAATCTTCATACGCTGTTCTCCTGCTCGAATGCTTGATCAGTTAACGCTTGATGCGTTCGTTAGTCGGGTCATAGAAAGGCCGTAGCGACGGTTTGACCTTGTATCGCACGCACTCCACTTCAATCTCGAACTCAGTGGCTTCCAGCCATTCCTTGCTGACACCCGCCGCATGCTCGACATAACCCATGGCAATGGTGGTGCCCAGGGTGTGGCCGAACATCCCCGCCGTGGTGCGCCCGACAATCTTGCCGTCCGCGTAGATTGGCTCCTCGTGGTAGCACAACGGTTCGGGGCTCTCGAACAGGAAGGCAATGAAGCGCTTGCTCAAGGTGCCTTTGGCTTTCTGCGCGAGCAGCGCTTCTTTACCGATAAAGCCGCCGGCCTTGTTGAAGTCCACCGCAAAGCCCAGACCGGCTTC
>JBFKAF010000954.1:0-1323 GCA_041621735.1 Pseudomonas sp. | reverse complement strand
GGATGACCGCCGCAGTGGCAAGGATCGTCGGGCTGGCGGCAATGGCTGGGGACGCGGCGTGGATATCTGAGTTGAGTTCCACAGCCGTTGGGTTATTCGCGCCAACCCGTTGAGGGCTGCCGCGACCTGTCATCTCAGCAGAAACACCGTGCCGCCTCGGCCAGGTCCTTGGCCAGCCAGGCGCCCGGCGCCTTGCCTTCGTCGCCCGCGCGGTATTTGCCAGTCTGCACCAGGCAGCCCTGCAGCCCGGCTTGCTGGGCGCCCAGCACATCGCTCTCGACATCGTCGCCAATCATCAAGGCCTCGCTCGCGGCCACCCCGAGTTCCTCCAGGGCACCGGCGAAGAACTCCTTCGAGGGTTTGCCGAGGATCAGTGCCTGCACCCCGGCGGCATACTCTAGCGCCCGCACGAAAGGGCCGGCGTCCAGGCGCAGGGCGCCGCGGCTGTGGAAGTAACGGTTGTCGCCCATGGCCAGCAGGGGAGCGCCGGTCAGCAGCAGGTGAAAGGCGCGCTCCAGGTGGGCGTAATCGAAACGTTCCTCGGCATCGCCCAACACCACCGCGTTGGGTTCGGCTTGTTCGAGCAGGTCGGCGAACTCCTCCTGCAGATTGCGGTGGATCAACCAGTAGGGGCGCAAGCCCTGGGCCTGCACATATCGGCGCATGGCTTTCGGTGCGCTGTAGATCTGTTCGGGTGTGATGGCGTAGCCCATGCCCGTGAGCTGCCGATGAATCTCGGCGGCGGTCAGGCGCGAGGTGTTGGTCACCAGGCGCAGGGCATAGCCCTTGCTCTGCAACGCCTCGACCGCGGCAACCGAGCCCGGCAAGGGCAGCGCGTCCTGATATAACACACCACTGATATCCAGTAGCACCGCCTTGGGCATGGTCTGATCCTCCACTCTGCGCTCACTGCGCTGCGCGGCTGCGCCTCCAATAGCCATAGCATAGGCTGACCGCTTCGGCGCGAAAGCGTAACGACCAACTGGCTCGCCACTGTGCCGCCGCAGGTGAGCGGCGTAGGCCAAGGTCATAGCGCTGGGCGGCCATGCCGGGTTATTCAATACTGGTCAGTTGCGCGGAAGTAGATACCCCCTGGCTCCGTTTCGATAGGCAAGCCGGCGCGGCCACACTCCCAAATCGAGGTGCGCAGGGGCGATGCGCGGATTGGCTTGTGTCGCGCTGCGGGAGAGCCTAATGGCAGGGCATCAAAGCGGACGCTTGCTAGTTTCTGTCGTGGCTGGCGGTCTGTTTTCGACCCAAGGTTGCTCTTCGTGACGGGCAGAAATTCGGCCACTAGCGGGCGGTCTACCCTATAAATAAATC
>JBFKAF010000953.1:0-1324 GCA_041621735.1 Pseudomonas sp. | reverse complement strand
TTGCATTCGTATATCCGGCCTGTTGTGGGCTTTATCGCCCTGGCCAATCTGTAGTTCGCGCAGCGGGGGCCAAGCGTTCAATCGATCACACAGATCATCATTGTTATCGGCCTTATTCCGCTGCAGGACTCGCCTGTTCCGACAGTGCTGCTGCTCACCACAACCACAAGAAAACCATCACGCCTTCCTGATTACCCCCGCCGTCAGGCGGGCTTTACACTTTGCCAGTTACCGCTAAAACGTCGCTCGTGACACCACACCGCCCAGCAGATCCGTACCAGTTTGTTGGCCAGCGCCACAGCCGCTTTGTTGTGGCCAATTCGCGCAGCTGTCTCGACGGCCCAGCGCTGTAACTGGGTCAGTTTCTCCGGCGTGCGTGCCTGGCAGCGCTGAGCCGCCAGCAAGGCCGCTCGCGAACCGTGGATAAATAGCGTGCGCACATAGATATTGCCCTTGCAGCTAATCCGCCCAAGCCGTCGGCGTTCGCCACTGCTGCATTCGTTCGGGGTCATGCCCAGCCAGGCGCTCAGCTGGCGGCCGCTGGCAAAGCGCTCAGGTTTGCCGACCGCCGCTGTCAGGGCGCTGGCCGTCAGCAGGCCAATACCACTGACCTCATCGAGTTTGCGCACCACTTCATCCTCAGCGTGCCAGCGCTTGAGCTGCTGTTCGCACTCAGCCATGCATTGTTCGTACAGGTTTATTTCCGCCAGGACGATATGCAGTTGATGGCGCAAGGGTGCCAGTTCTGCTCGATCGACCAGCTCGTGGGCGGCGCAGATAAACGCGGCGGTGGACGCTGGGGCTTCGATACCCGCCTCGCGCAGGATGCCGCGCAACAGGTTGATGCGCTGGGTGCGGCTTTTCTTCCAGGTCTCGCGCAGCCCGTGCAGTTGCTGCAGCAGCTGCTGCTCGTGGCTTTTCACCGGCACCGGATAAATATCCTTACAGCGCGCCGCTTCCAGCATCGCATCACAATCATTGCGGTCGGTCTTGTTGCGCCGGCGATAGGGCCGCACATAGCACGCATGGATCAGCGTCACCCGATGCCCCAAGGATTGCGCTACGCGCCCCCAGTAGTGGGCCGTACCACAGGCCTCCATCACCCACTCGACCGGCTCGGCCTGCTCCTGTATATATCGCCTAAACGCCTCTCGGTTCAGCCGCTTGCGCTGCACCACCTGGCCAGAACGGACACTCTCGGCAACTTGGTAAACGGATTTGGCCAGATCAACTGCTATTCGCTTCATCACGACACTCCCAATTTCAGTCACCACCGTTCTTGGTATAGAACGGTGGCGCGGGGAGAGTCCATTACAGCATTCAA
>JBFKAF010000952.1:0-1330 GCA_041621735.1 Pseudomonas sp. | reverse complement strand
CTGGCTACGTCGAGGACAGCATCCTGCCGCGGCTGTACCGCGAGGCGCCGGTCAACTCGACCTGGGAAGGCTCCGGCAATGTGCAGTGCCTGGACGTGCTGCGCGCGCTGTCCAAGGAGCCGGGCGTGCTCGATGCACTGTTCGCCGAGCTGGGCTGCGGGCATGGCGATGCGCGGCTCAAGGCGCATATCCAGCGACTGCAGGCGGCGTTTCGCGACACCGGCGATATCCAGTACCGCGCCCGCCAGCTGACCGAGGACGTGGCGCTGGCGCTGCAAGCCAAGCTGCTGCTGGAGGCGGGTAACGCGACGGTCTCCGATGCCTTTATCGCCAGTCGGTTGGGCGAGGGCGGGCGGGTCTACGGCACCTTGCCGCGTGGTGTGGCGGCCGAGGCGCTGGTGGCGCGCAGTACCCCTCATCTGCTTTGAGCGTATGCACCAGGCGGCGAACGTTTGCCGACAGCCGGAGTACGCGTTCCGCGCGGGTAGCGAGCGTCCCGCGCAATCGACTCGCGGGGGCTGGACGGCGACGGCCCAAGGCGCCGCGGCAGAGAGCCTTCGGTTGTCGCGGGGATAGGCACGCCGCGCTATGCCGGAGCGCGGCGATGCAGGCAAGATAGAGGCCTGTGTTCAGCCAGGGAGATGCACCATGACCCCTTACTCCGAAGACTTCATCGTTGCCCGCAGTGCCGAGGAGGCCGTGGATCGTTTGGCCGTGCTGCATCAGCAAGCCACCAGTGCCCTGAGTCAGGCGCTCAGGCACTACCTCAAGGAACGAATCAAGCCTGACGCCGCGCAACGCGCACAGTTCCGTTACCCGGAGTTGCGCCTGACCTATCCCGGCCAGGGCGAGGTGGCGACCAGCGTGCGCGCCTACGCCAAGGTGCAGGTGCCGGGCACCTACAGCGTCACCGTGACCCACCCGGCGGCCTTTCGCAAATACCTGCTGGAGCAATTGCGGCCGTTGATGAGCGACTTCACCGTGCAGGTGGAAGTCGGCACCAGCCAGCAGAATATTCCCTACCCCTATGTGGTCGAGCAGGGCGATGAGCTGGCCGGCTCCGGGGTCACCGCCGCCGAGCTGGCGCGGGTGTTCCCCAGCACCGACCTGTCGGCCGCCACCGATGGCATCGCCGATGGCCTGTATGACTGGGCCAATACCGATCCGTTGCCGCTGGCGCTGTTCGATGCGGCGCGGGTGGACTTCTCCCTGCGCCGCCTGGTGCACTACACCGGCAGCGACTGGCGGCACGTGCAGCCGTGGATTCTGCTGACCAACTACCATCGCTATGTCGATCAGTTCATCCGTCATGGCCTGGACATGCTGGTCG
>JBFKAF010000951.1:0-1331 GCA_041621735.1 Pseudomonas sp. | reverse complement strand
GGGGATTTCAGGCGCTGCTCCCGGCACACTTCATGGATGTCCAGGCTCGTGCCCAGGTAGGTTGCCGATACCGCGGCGTAGGCACTCTTGAGATCGATCGGGGACTCGTTAGGGGTAGCACTCATGTTCACTTCTCACTCTATTGAATTGTCATTGACCTGTAGAACGGCACGGCTCGCCGCCCCGGCTCCTGTAGAGCCACTGGCCAATGGCCGGACGGCCACGCTCACGCCCCAGGCGTGGCCTGGCCAACAGGTTGCTGACTGGCACCTGCCGCTGCCGTTGTGCGGGCGCTGGCACGCTTACCCAGGTAACGCTTGACCCGCTGGGCAGCCAGGCGCCCGGCCATGCCGTTGACACCGCCACCTGGGTGGATGCCGGCACTGCCAAAGTAGAGACCTTCGACCGGCAGGGTATCGCCGCCCAGACCGTGAGCCGGGCGCATGCTGCTGGAGCGCAGGGTGGTCGTGTCGATGTGCACGACGCAGCCATTCACCGTGTTCAAGCGCGCGGTGAAGTCCGGCGCCGCCTCGAGGCGGCGGCCAATGATGGTGTGTTCATTAACGCCCTCGATGTATTCGCTGATCTGGCTGATCAGCTGATCGGCGACCCGCTCGCGCAGCGCATCCCAGCCTTCGACGGGGTTGACCGGCATGGCCGGCGGGTAGACGTACAGCACGTCCTGACCGTTCGGCGCCTGCGACGGGTCGACGGCGCTGGGGGCGGCAAAGGTGATGTAAGGCAAGCGCGGCACTTCGCCGCGCGCACAGGCGGCAAAGTTCTCCAGCACCGCCTCGGCGGTACCGATCAACAGGCAGGCCTTGCGCAGGTCGATGCCGTCGCCGCGCATGGCCTCGAAACGCGGTACCGAGATCTGTCCGTTCAGGGCCAGGTCGAGTTTGACCGGTCCGGCGCCATGGGCATTGGCCGGTGCCATCGCCACGCGGGTCAGCAGTTGCTGCTCGATCGCCCCCGGGGTGACCATCTCCAGCGCCACCTTGGGATGGCAGCTGGCGACCACCACGCGGGCGTTGAACTCCTGGCCATCCGCCAGACGCACCCCGCGCACCTTGCCATCCACGGCAACGATCTCGGCCACCGAGGCAGAGGTCATCACCGTCCCGCCCAACTCTTCGAAGCGCGAACGCAGCGCGTCGCTGAGCTTCTGCATGCCGCCGATCACCCGGCCCACGCCAAAGCGATGAAGGAAGGCCACCAGGGCGTAGTAGATGCCGCTGCCATCCGCCGTGATCACCCCGGCCAGCCCGGTCAGCGCGCACATGGCAGAGATGGTCACCGGGTGTTCGAAACGCTCCAGCGCCGCCTGGTAG
>JBFKAF010000950.1:0-1333 GCA_041621735.1 Pseudomonas sp. | reverse complement strand
GCTTCCTTGGCGCGGTTGGCGAACTGGTAGAAGCTGCCCGAATAGCCGATGGCCACGCAGATGTTGCCGTTGGCGATGTCGTTCATGTACTTGGCCGAGTGGAAGTAGCGCACGTGCGGGCGCACCTTCAGCAGCAGCTCGGTGGCTTTGTCGTAGTCCTCGCGCTTGTTGCTGCTCGGGTCCAGGCCCAGGTAGTGCAGGGCGATCGGCAGGATCTCGCCCGGCGAGTCGAGCATGGTCACCCCGCACTGCGCCAGCTTGGCGGCGTTCTCTTCCTTGAAGATCAGGTCCCAGCTGTTCACCGGGGCATCCGCGCCGAGCGCGGCCTTGACCTTCTCCGGGTTGAAGCCGATCAGCACGGTGCCGTACATGTAGGGCACGGCGTGCTCATTGCCGGGGTCGTTGGCGGTCATCAGCTGCAGCAGCGTCGGGTCGAGGTGCTTCCAGTTGGGTAGCTGGCGCTTGTCCAGCTTCTGGAACACCCCGGCCCTGATCTGGGTGTCGAGGAAGGTGTTGCTCGGCACCACCAGGTCGTAGCCGGAGTTGCCGGTGAGCAGCTTGGCCTCCAGCGCCTCGTTGGTGTCGAACACGTCCCAGGTCAGCTGAATGCCGGACTTCGCCTGGAACTCCTTGGGCACCGAGGGCAGCATGTAGTCGGCCCAGTTGAACACACGCAGCTCGCGCTGCTTCTCCTCGCTTTGTGCCTGGGCCGCGCTGCACAGCGCGGTAGCGACTAGGGTCGCGCCGAATAGCTGGGTGATTCTGTTCATCGAGGTCACTCCATTCTTGTTGTAATTCTGTCACCGCGCTCGGGCGCGCGGGATTAGCTCGCTTCGAAACCTTCCAGCACGTTCACCGCATTGATGCCGATCTCCTCCACCGCGTAGCCGCCCTCCATGACGAACAGGGTCGGCAGGCTGAGCGCGTCGATGCGTTGGCCCATGCGCAGGTAGTCCGGGCTGTCGAGCTTGAACTGGGAGATCGGGTCGTCCTTGAAGGTGTCCACGCCGAGCGAGACGATCAGCACTTCTGCGCCGTACTCGGCGATGCGCTGGCAGGCTTGCTCCAGGGCATCGCCCCATTCCTGCCAGCCGCTGCCGGCCGGCAACGGATAGTTGAAGTTGCAGCCTTCGCCGGCGCCTTCGCCAGTTTCATCGGCATAGCCGAGGAAGTATGGGAACTCTGCTGTCGGGTCGCCGTGAATCGAGGCGAATAGCACGTCGCTGCGGTCGTAGAAGATCGACTGGGTGCCGTTGCCGTGGTGGTAGTCGACGTCGAGAATCGCCACCTTGGCCCGGCCCTGATCGAGGAAGGCCTGGGCGGCAATGGCCGC
>JBFKAF010000949.1:0-1333 GCA_041621735.1 Pseudomonas sp. | reverse complement strand
TTGAGCAGGGACTCGCGCGCCTGGTAAGTCAATGCGTCACCCTTGAGGGTCAGCACCTCGCCACCGGCGCCTTCCAGCACGCCCTGGGCGGCGGCGGTGTCCCACTGCGAGGTCGGCGCGAGGCGCGGGTAGCAATCGGCGCTGCCTTCGGCGAGCTGACAGAACTTCAGCGAGCTGCCGACGCTGGTCAGCTGCAAGTCACCGAAGCGCTCGCTCAAGCCTTCCAGCAGACGCTCCTGGGCCGGGCTGGAATGCCGCTTGCTGGCGACCAGGGTAAAGGCGTCTTCGGGCGCCAGGCGTACGCTGATCGGCCGCTCGCTGCCATCCGCCTCGGCGCGCCAGGCACCGAGACCGGCGCCGCCGTAATAGCAGCGCCCATTGGCCGGGATGCCGACCACCCCGAACACCACCCGCCCCCGCTCGATCAGCGCGACGTTAACGGTGAATTCCTCCGAGCCGGCGATGAATTCCTTGGTGCCATCCAGCGGGTCGACCAGCCACCAGCGCGTCCACTGCGCGCGCGCGCTCAGGGCGATATTCGCCGCCTCTTCCGAGAGCACCGGAATGCTCGGATCGAGGGCCACCAGGCCATCGTTGAGAAGGTGATGCGCGGCCATATCGGCGGCGGTCACCGGCGAGGCATCGGCCTTCTCGGTGACCGCGACATTCGCCCGCCAATGCGGCAGGGTCGCCGCGCCAGCTGCGCGGACCAAGGCGATAACCGAGGGAATCAAGGGATGGCTCATTGGACAAACTCTCCACGCTGAATCAGTAGATCGCGCGCCAGGTACAACGCCGCCAGGGCGCGACCCTCGCTGAATTGTGGGTGCTGGATCAACTCGCTCAGCTGGCGCAGGTTGACCCTGTCGACCCGCATCGGCTCCGGTTCGTCGCCGGGCAGGCGTTCTTCGTAGAGGTCGCGGGCCAGTACCACCTGGATCTTCTGGCTCATGTAACCGGGCGACAGGCTCAGCTCGGTCAGGTGCTCCAAGTGTCGGGCGCCGAAACCGGCCTCCTCCTTGAGCTCCCGATTGGCCGCCGCCAGCACGTCCTCGCCCGGCTCGACCAGGCCCTTGGGCAGCGACAGCTGATAGTCGTCGGTGCCGCCGCAATATTCCTCGATCAGCAACGCATGCTGCTCATCGACCATCGCCACTATCATCACCGCGCCATAGCCGACGCCCTTGCCGACCAGTCGCTCGTAAGTGCGCTCCACCCCGTTGCTGAAGCGCAGCTGCAGCTCCTCGACCCGGAACAAACGACTGCTGGCGACTATCTCGCGGGCGAGTACGGTGGGCTTCTGACGCATGGTGCGGCTCCTTGGCGTGAGTGG
>JBFKAF010000948.1:0-1345 GCA_041621735.1 Pseudomonas sp. | reverse complement strand
GCAAGGGGAAGATTGTCAGGCGAATGCGGCATGCGTGGACTCCGATGTCTGGCAGAATTATACCCACCTCCGCTCCGGTTTCCCGCTCAACATGTCCGCTAGTACGCTCGATCACACCGCTCTCGCCACCCTCGCCCAGTCGATCAAGGACTGGGGCCGCGAGCTGGGCTTCCAGCAGGTCGGCATCGCCGGGCTGGATCTCGCCAAGCACGAGGCGCACCTGCAGCGCTGGCTGGCCGCTGGCTACCAGGGCGAGATGGACTACATGGCCGCCCACGGCAGCAAGCGCTCGCACCCGGAGCAACTGGTGCCGGGCACACTGCGCGTGGTCTCACTACGGATGGATTACCTGCCCGGCGATACGCAGATGGCGCAACGCCTGAGCGAGCCGGAGACCGCCTATGTGTCGCGCTACGCCCTCGGCCGCGACTATCACAAACTGATCCGCAAGCGCCTGCAGCAACTGGCCGAACGCATCCAGCAGCACATCGGCCCATTCGGCTACCGCGCCTTCGTCGACAGTGCCCCGGTGCTGGAAAAGGCCATCGCCGAACAGGCCGGGCTCGGCTGGATCGGCAAGAACACCCTGGTACTCAATCGCCAGGCCGGCAGTTACTTCTTTCTCGGCGAGTTGTTCGTCGATATCCCCCTGCCCGTCGATGCGCCGCACGCCAGTGAGCACTGCGGGCGCTGCACGGCGTGCCTGGACATCTGCCCGACCGCCGCCTTCGTCGGCCCTTATCTACTGGATGCGCGGCGCTGCATCTCCTACCTGACCATCGAACTGAAAGGCTCAATCCCCGAGGAGCTGCGCGCACCGATTGGCAATCGGGTGTTCGGCTGCGACGACTGCCAGCTGGTTTGCCCGTGGAATCGTTTCGCCCGCCCTACCGAGCAAGGCGACTTTCAGCCGCGCCACAGCCTGGATAACGCCGAACTGGCCGCGCTGTTTCGCTGGAGCGAGGAGGAGTTTCTCAGCCGCACCGAAGGCTCGCCGCTGCGCCGCGCCGGCTATGAGCGCTGGCTGCGCAACCTGGCGGTGGGCCTGGGCAACGCACCGTCGAGCATTCCGGTGCTTGAGGCGCTCAAGGCTCGCCGCGAGCACCCCTCGGCTTTGGTGCGTGAGCACGTCGAATGGGCGCTGGCGCGTCACGCCGTGCGGGGCCGCGCGTAGCCCGCAGCGTACTCAGACCTTGAGGAAATGTTCGCGGTAGTACACCAGCTCGGCGATCGACTCGCGAATATCGTCCAGCGCCAGGTGCGTGCCCTTCTTCTGGAAGCCTTCCTTGAGCTTGGGCGCCCAGCGCTCGGTGAGGATTTTCAGGGTCGAGACGTCCAGGTTGCG
>JBFKAF010000947.1:0-1345 GCA_041621735.1 Pseudomonas sp. | reverse complement strand
GTCGGAGACCGCATCGGAGCCATCGGCCATCGCCTCGGTTTCGCGGTTGGGGCTGGCCACCGAGCCGGAGTCCAGGTGGTCGCGACCGATCACCACCGGCGCGGACAGCTCGCCGCTGCGCACCATCTCGTTGAAGGCCAGGCCGAGCTTGGCGCGCTGGCCCAGGCCGACCCAGCAGATACGTGCCGGCAAGCCCTGGAAGGCGATGCGCTCGCGGGCCATGTCCAGCCAATGGTGCAGGTGCGCATCGTCGGCGATCAGTTCCTTGACCTTGGCGTCGGTCTTGTAGATGTCCTCGGGGTCGCCGGACAAGGCCACCCAGCGGAACGGGCCGACGCCACGGCAGAACAGCGGACGGATATAGGCCGGGACGAAGCCGGGGAAGTCGAAGGCATTGGCCACGCCCTCCTCCTTGGCCATCTGGCGGATGTTGTTGCCGTAGTCGAAGGTCGGCACGCCCTGCTGCTGGAAGTCCAGCATGGCCTGCACGTGCACGGCCATCGACTGCTTGGCGGCCTTGACCACCGCCGCCGGCTCGCGCTGCGCGCGTTCGCGGTACTCGTCCCAGCTCCAGCCGCTCGGCAGGTAGCCGTTGAGCGGGTCATGGGCGCTGGTCTGGTCGGTGACCATGTCCGGGCGCACGCCACGCTTGACCAGTTCTGGAAGTATCTCGGCGGCGTTGCCGCACAGGGCGATGGAGATCGCCTTGCCCTCGGAGCAGTACTTCTCGAGGCGCGCCAGGGCGTCGTCCAGATCATCGGCCTGCTCGTCGACGTAGCGGGTCTGCAGGCGGAAGTCGATGCGGCTCTGCTGGCACTCGATGTTCAGCGAGCAGGCGCCGGCCAGGGTCGCCGCCAGCGGCTGCGCGCCGCCCATGCCGCCGAGACCGGCGGTGAGGACCCACTTGCCCTTGAGGTCGCCGGCGTAATGCTGGCGGCCGGCCTCGACGAAGGTTTCATAGGTGCCCTGGACGATGCCCTGGCTGCCGATATAGATCCAGCTGCCGGCGGTCATCTGGCCGTACATGGCCAGGCCCTTGGCATCCAGTTCGTTGAAGTGCTCCCAGGTCGCCCAGTGCGGCACCAGGTTGGAGTTGGCGATCAGCACCCGCGGCGCGTTGCTGTGGGTCTTGAACACGCCGACCGGCTTGCCGGATTGCACCAGCAGGGTCTCGTCGTCGTTCAGCTGCTTGAGGCTGGCGACGATCTGGTCGTAGCACTCCCAGTTGCGCGCGGCGCGGCCGATGCCGCCATACACCACCAGCTCCTTGGGGTTCTCGGCGACTTCCGGGTCGAGGTTGTTCATCAGCATGCGCAACGGCGCCTCGGTCATCCAGCTCTTGGCG
>JBFKAF010000946.1:0-1345 GCA_041621735.1 Pseudomonas sp. | reverse complement strand
TCGCTGTGGCAGCGTTCGTTGGCGTAGGGGCAGCGCTGGTGGAAGGCGCAGCCGGACGGTGGGTCGAGGGGGTTGGGCAGCTCGCCGCTGATCTTGATCTTCGGCTTGGCCGGGTCCGGGTGGATCGCCGGGGTGGCCGAGAGCAGCGCCTGGGTATAGGGGTGCAACGGCCGGGTATAGATGCGCTCGCTGGGGCCCATCTCCACCGGGCGGCCGAGGTACATCACCAGCACGTCGTCGGCGACGTGACGGACCACCGAGAGGTTGTGCGAGATGAACACGTAGCCGGTGTTGAACTCTTCCTGCAGGTCCATGAACAGGTTGAGCACCTGGGCCTGGATCGACACGTCCAGCGCCGAGGTCGGTTCGTCCGCCACCAACACCTTGGGGTTGAGCATCATCGCCCGGGCCAGGGCGATGCGCTGGCGCTGACCGCCGGAAAACATGTGCGGGTAGCGCTGGTAGTGCTCCGGGCGCAGGCCGACCTGTTGCATCATCGCCTGCACCCGCTCGCGACGTTCGCCGCGCGACAGCTGGGTGTTGATCAGCAGCGGTTCGCCCAGCTGATCGCCGATCTTCTGCCGTGGGTTGAGCGAGGCGAAGGGGCTCTGAAAGACCATCTGCACGTCGCGGCGCAGCTGCTTGCGCTGGCTCTGGCTGGCGCCGCTGACTTCCTGGCCGGCAATCTGCAAGGAGCCGGAGCTGGGCTCCTCGATCAGGGTCAGGGCGCGCGCCAGGGTCGACTTGCCACAGCCGGATTCGCCGACCACGGCCAGGGTCTTGCCGGCTTGCAGCTCGAAGGACACGCCGTTGAGCGCCTGCACCTTGGCAGGCGGCTTGAACAGGCCGCGTGACACGGCGTAGTGACGGGTCAGGTCGCGGGCGCTGAGCACGGCATCAGGGGTTGCTGCGGCGCTCATCGGGCCACCTCCGCGTTCAGGTTGAGGGGGAAGAAACAGCGCACCGCGCCGCGTGGGTGCGGGTCCAGCGTCGGCCGTTGCTCGCTGCAGCGCGGCTGGGCATAGGGGCAGCGCGGCGACAATAGGCAGCCGTGCGGACGGTCGTAGCGGCCGGGGACTATGCCGGGCAATGTGCTCAGGCGCTTGGCGCCCAGCGAGTGCTCGGGAATCGCCTTGAGCAGCGCCTCGGTATAGGGGTGGGTCGGGGCGTCGAACAACTCGGGCACGCGGCCCATCTCCACCGCCTGCCCGGCGTACATGACGCAGACGCGCTGGGCGGTCTCGGCGACCACGGCGAGGTCGTGGGTGATCAGCACCAGGGCCATGTTCTGCTCGCGCTGCAGGTTGAGCAGCAGGTCCATGATCTGCGCCTGGATGGTCACGTC
>JBFKAF010000945.1:0-1347 GCA_041621735.1 Pseudomonas sp. | reverse complement strand
CTCGATCGCTGTCTGGCTCAAGTGGTCGAGGCGAGCCTGGCGAGCGGCGGCGAGTGCCTGATCACGGCCGACCACGGCAACGTCGAGCAGATGTGCGATGCCCGGTCGGGGCAAGCGCACACCGCGCATACCCTCAATCCGGTGCCGCTGATTCTGGTCAGCGGACGCGCGGGGCAGTTCCGGCTCGTGGACGGGCGGCTGTGCGACATCGCCCCGACGCTGCTGCAGTTGATGGAGCTGCCGCTGCCGGCGGAAATGGATGGCGCGTCGCTGTTGCGCGGTTGAGGGGGCCAAAGACTGGCGCAGCCTCGTAGGCTGGGTTGGCGGCGCCTGTTGCCGAGGCGCAGGCGACACCCTTATCCGAGCGACGCGTAACCCAGCAGGGCGTCGCCACTCACGCGACCAATGCTGGGTTACGTCGCGCCAGATTAGGTTGCTTGAGCGGAGTACCGTGCGCGCCTAACCCAGCCTACGAAACTGTTGGATATTTCTGATACGTCACGCCAGGGCGGTTGGCGCTGGCGGCAGGCCTCGGCAGCGGGTTAGATCGGCTCTTCGTCTGTCGGGTAGCGGCTGGCGTTGAGGCTTTCCTTGATCTTGCGCAGGTGCGGCTGGAAGTCCACGCCACGGCGCAGGGTCACCCCGGTGGCGAGCACGTCGAGCACCGTGAGCTGGATGATCCGCGAGGTCATCGGCATGTAGATGTCGGTGTCTTCCGGTAGCGGGATGTCCAGGCTCAGGGTGCTGGCCAGGGCCAGGGGCGAGCCGGCGGCGGTCAGGCCGAGTACCGAGGCGCCATTTTCCCGTGCCAGGCGCGCCACTTCGACCAGTTCGCGGGTGCGCCCGGTGTAGGAGATGATCACGAACAGATCGCCGGTGTGCGCCACCGAAGCCAGCATGCGTTGCATCAGCACGTCGGCGTGGGCGGTCACCGCCAGGTTGAAGCGGAAGAATTTGTGCTGCGCATCCAGGGCGACCGGCGCGGAGGCGCCGAGGCCGAAGAAGTGGATCTGCCGGGCCTGGATCAGCAGGTCGACGGCGCGGCTGATGGTCTGCGGGTCGAGGGACTGGCAGGCGCTGTCCAGCGAGGTGATGGCGCTGCCGAAGATCTTGCGGGTGTAGGCCTCGGGGCCGTCGTCGGCCTCCACCGCGCGGCTGACATAGGCGGCGCCGCTGGCCAGGCTCTGTGCCAGCTGCATTTTCAGCTCGGGGTAGCCGTTAACGCCAAACGAACGGCAGAAGCGGTTGACCGTCGGCTCGCTGACCAGCGCGGCTTGCGCCAGGGCGGCAATACTCAGGCGGGTGGCTTGCTGCGGGTTCTGCAGAATGACCTCGGCGACTTTGCGT
>JBFKAF010000944.1:0-1349 GCA_041621735.1 Pseudomonas sp. | reverse complement strand
TTCGAGCTGCTGGCCAGCCAGCAATTCCCCGTGGCGACTTTTATCCGTACGCCGGAAGAACTGGACTACCTGCAGGAGCCGGATATCTTCCACGAAATCTTCGGCCACTGTCCGCTGCTGACCAACCCCTGGTTCGCCGAGTTCACCCACACCTATGGCAAGCTCGGCCTCAAGGCCAGCAAAGAGGAGCGTGTCTACCTCGCCCGGCTGTACTGGATGACCATCGAGTTCGGCCTGGTCGACACCCCGCAGGGTCGCAAGATCTACGGCGGCGGCATCCTCTCTTCACCCAAGGAAACCGTCTACTGCCTGTCTGGCGAGCCCGAGCATCAGCCCTTCGATGCCCTGGAAACCATGCGTACGCCGTACCGCATCGACATCCTGCAACCGCTGTATTTCGTCCTGCCGGAACTCAAGCGCCTGTTCGACCTGGCCCATGAAGACATCATGTCGCTGGCGCATCAGGCCATGCAACTGGGCCTGCGCCCGCCGAAGTTCCCGCCGAAAGCGGCGTAGGCTGGAACCACTACCGGCCTTTTCCACCCCGTATTCACAAGGTGGAAAAGGCTGTGCAGGTGCCTAACCTACTTGTATTTATCGACCGACTCTGGAGCCCCCCATGACTGCCCTTAGCCAAGCCCAATGCGAAGCCTGCCGCGCCGATGCCCCGAAAGTCTCGGATGCAGAACTGGCCGAACTGATCAAAGAAATCCCCGACTGGAACATCGAAGTCCGTGACGGGCACATGGAACTGGAAAGAGCCTTCCTGTTCCGCACCTTCAAGCACGCCCTGGCCTTCAGCAACGCCGTCGGCGCCATCGCCGAGGAAGTCGGCCACCACCCCGCGCTGCTCACCGAGTGGGGCAAGGTCACAGTGACCTGGTGGAGCCATGAGATGAAGGGCCTGCACCGCAACGACTTCATCATGGCCGCGCGCACCGACGTGGTCGCGAGCAACGCAGAGGGTCGCAAGTGAGCCATTTCGCCCAGATCGCACGGGTGCCCGGCGATCCAATTCTCGGCCTGATGGAGGCCTACCGCGCCGACACTAACCCGGACAAGCTCGACCTGGGCGTGGGGGTCTACAAGGATGCCCAGGGCCTGACACCTATCCCTCAGGCGGTCAAACTGGCCGAGCAGCGCCTGGTCGACCGGCAGACCACGAAAAGCTATGTCGGCGGCCATGGCGATCCGCTGTTTACCGCGCGCCTGGCCGAACTGGTGCTGGGTGAGGATTCCTCTGCGCTAGGCGAGCAACGTGCAGCGGCCACTCAGACTCCAGGCGGCACGGGCGCCTTGCGCCTGGCCGCCGACTTTATCGCGCACAACCTGCCGGGCCGCGGCATCTG
>JBFKAF010000943.1:0-1351 GCA_041621735.1 Pseudomonas sp. | reverse complement strand
GTCATCCGCGTGCCGCCGGTGGGAGCGATGGCATTGACCAGGATGTTGTGCTTGCGCCCTTCGATGGCCAGGGTACGGGTCAGGCCATACAGGCCGAGCTTGGCCATGCCGTAGTTGGACTGGCCGAAATTGCCGTAGATGCCCGAGGTGGAGGCGGTAAATATCACCCGGCCATAGCCCTGCTCGCGCATGTGCGGCCAGGCGGCGCGGGTAACCTTGTAGGCGCCCTCGACGTGCACCTTGTAGACCAGGTCCCAGTCGGCGTCTTCCATCTTGTGGAAGGTCTTGTCGCGCAGGATACCGGCGTTATTCACCACCACGTCGATGCGGCCGAAGGCATCCAGGGCGTGCTGGACGATCTTCTCGCCGTCGGTTACCGAATCATGGTTGGCCACTGCGGTGCCGCCGGCGGCGCGGATTTCCTCGACCACCTTGTCCGCCGCCGAGCTATTGGCGCCCTCGCCATGGGTGCTGCCGCCGAGGTCGTTGACCACCACTTTGGCCCCGTGCTTGGCGAACAACAGCGCGTGGCTGCGCCCCAAGCCGCCACCGGCCCCCGTAACGATCACGACCTGGTCTTGAAAACGGATGGCTTCACTCATGGGATCGACTCCTCGGTAGATGGACAATGCACCGAGTGTCCTGCAGACCCGCACCGGTCACAATCAACACGCCCGCCGCTGAATAGTGCTCGATAAGACAGCAAGATGACGACACACAGCTATCATCGACGCTGCTTATAAGGCTTGGCGAAACGCCAGGTAGTGCTCCAGCACTTGCTCAGGCGCCTCGGTTTGCGGGTAGTGGCCGATGCCATGCAGCAGCACGCTGTCCGGCTGGGGAATCAGTTCACGGTAACGCGCCAGCATGTGCGCGCCGGAGATCGGGTCGAGCGCGCCATCGATCAGCCGCAGCGGCACTCCGCCGCGCTGCATCGCCGCCAGCCAACGCGCGCGCTGCACGCGGCGCTCCGGCATATAGCGGATCAGCAAGTGCATGACCGCCGGCCCGTCGTTGCGGGCGATCAGGCTCCAGAAATCGTCCAACTCCGCGGCACTGGGCTGGGTCTGCGGGCCGAATACCTTGGCGAAATTGGCCGCTAGCTGCTTGCGCCCGAACAGTCTGCCGATTAGCGGCCCCAAGGGGCCGAGCAGGAGCTTCTGCACTAGCACCGGGTGATGGGTTTCCGGAAATAGGCCGCCATTGAGAAACACGCAGCTGGCGAGCGGCGCCCCGCCCTCATGGTGCCGCGCCAGCAGTTCCTGGGCGACGCTGTCGCCGTAATCGTGGGCCAGCAGATGCACCGGCCCCTCGATGCCCAGGTGTTGCAGCAGCGCCTGCTGCAAGTCGG
>JBFKAF010000942.1:0-1351 GCA_041621735.1 Pseudomonas sp. | reverse complement strand
GCCGGCTTTCTCGCCGGCTATGCCGCGCGCGGGTTGAATCGCTGGCTGCAGTTGCCGGCCAGCGTCGAGGCGCTCAAACCGATTCTGATCATTCCGCTGCTGGCCAGCCTGTTCACCGGCCTGGTGATGATCTACCTGGTCGGCAAGCCGGTGGCGGGCATGCTCGCAGGGCTGACCAGCTTCCTCGACAGCATGGGCAGCACCAACGCCATCCTCCTCGGCCTGTTGCTCGGCGGCATGATGTGCGTCGATCTCGGCGGGCCGATCAACAAGGCCGCCTATGCCTTCTCGGTGGGCCTGCTGGCCTCGCAGAGCTACGCACCGATGGCCGCGACCATGGCCGCCGGCATGGTGCCGCCGCTCGGCATGGCCATCGCCAGCCTGCTGGCGCGGCGCAAGTTCGCCGAAAGTGAGCGCGAGGCGGGCAAGGCCGCCGGTGTGCTGGGGCTGTGTTTCATCTCCGAGGGGGCGATCCCCTTCGCCGCCAAGGACCCGTTGCGGGTGATCCCGGCGAGCATCGCCGGCGGCGCCCTGACCGGTGCGCTGTCGATGTATTTCGGCTGCAAGCTGATGGCGCCGCACGGCGGCCTGTTCGTGCTGCTGATCCCCAACGCGATCAATCATGCGGCGCTGTACCTGCTGGCCATCGTCGCCGGCAGCCTGCTGACCGGGGTGGTGTATGCGCTGATCAAGCGCGGCGAGGCGGTGGAGTTGGTGGTGGCGGGGGAGAAGGCTTAGCGGGTTTGTGCGCTGTGGATCGTTGCGTTTATGTATGCGCAACTGGCAACGATCTTCTTGACGCGTACGAATCAGTTCCCTCTCCCCTCGGGGAGAGGGCTAGGGCGAGGGGCGAACTTCACAGGGAGGTGAAGCATGGGCAAGGCACTCAACGGCCGAGCGTCGAACAGCGCGAATTTGCCCGGCTGCTGCGTCATGAGTCGACCGACTGCGAACGGTTGCTCTGGCGGCGCCTGAGAAATCGTCAACTCGGCGGTTTCAAATTTCGCCGGCAGTATCCGCTACCACCCTATGTGCTGGATTTCTACTGTGCAGCGCTGTGCTTGGCGGTCGAGCTGGATGGTGGGCAGCACTTCAGTGATGAGGCGCAGCACAAGGATGCCGAGCGTAGCCGTTACCTGGGCGCGCGCGGGATTCGAGTAATCCGCTTTAGCAACCGTGAGGTGTTGTTGCAGATGCCTGAGGTGCTGGCGGAGATTCTGCGTCAGACCGAGATCGCTGCCCCTCACCCCAGCCCTCTCCCCGGAGGGTAGAGGGAGCCGACCCTGTGAAGTCGATAATTGCAGTCTGTCTGTTGGTTCTTAGTCAGGCCCCATGACCGGAGGGTAGAGGG
>JBFKAF010000941.1:0-1355 GCA_041621735.1 Pseudomonas sp. | reverse complement strand
GGTGCGTTTCGCACTGGACTCGCCGCGTGCCGCTGAGCTAGCCGGGCAGCTCGGGGCGCGGCGATGGCCCGGCAACCGGCTCCTGCTGCTGCAACCGCCACATCTGCGCGTAGCTGCCGCCGGCCGCCAGCAACTCGCGGTGGCTGCCGCTTTCGATGATACGACCGGCGTCCAGCACCAGTATGCGGTCGGCCTCCATCACCGTGGACAGGCGATGGGCGATCACCAGAGTAGTACGGCCGACCTGGATGCGCTCGAGCGCGGCCTGGATGGCCTTCTCCGACTTGGAGTCCAGCGCAGAGGTGGCCTCGTCGAAGATCAGGATGGCCGGGTTCTTCAGCAGGGCGCGGGCGATCGCCACGCGCTGCTTCTCGCCGCCGGAGAGTTTCAGGCCGCGTTCGCCGACCTGGGTCTGGTAACCGTCCGGCAGGCGCTCGATGAACTCATGGATATGCGCGGCGCGGGCGGCGGCCTCGACCTCGGCGCGGCTGGCCTCGGGACGACCGTAGCCGATGTTGTAGTAGATGCTGTCGTTGAACAGCACGGTGTCCTGCGGAACTATGCCGATGGCGGCGCGTAGCGAGGCCTGGGTCAGCTCGCGCAGGTCCTGGCCGTCGATGCGGATATGCCCGCCATCGACGTCGTAGAAGCGATACAGCAGGCGTGCCAGGGTCGACTTGCCCGAGCCCGAATGGCCGACCACCGCCACCGTACCGCCGGGCGGCACCTCGAAACTCACACCATGCAGGATCTCCCGACGCGGGTCATAGCCGAAGTGCACCTGCTCGAAACTCAGGCGCGGACGGCTGGCCAGCAGCGGCTGGGCGGTCGGGGCATCCTGCACATCCTGGCGCTGGTCGAGCAGGCCGAACAGCCGCTCCATATTGGTCAGCGCCTGCTTGACCTGGCGATACATCATGCCCAGCACGAACAGCGGGGCCGACAGCTGCAGCAGGTAGGCGTTGACCAGCACCAGGTCGCCGATGCTCAGCTCGCCGGCCACCACCCCCGCGGCGGCCCGCCACATCATGGCGCTGACACCGCAGGCGATCACCACGGACTGGCCGAGATTGAGCAACGCCAGCGACTGGGTCGACTTGACCTTGGCGTTCTCCAGGTGGCGCAGATTCTGGTCGTAGCGCGCGGACTCGTGCGCCTCGTTGTTGAAGTACTTGACCGTCTCGTAGTTGAGCAGCGAGTCCACCGCGCGCTCGTTGGCGCGGGTATCGGCCTCCACCGCGGCGCGGTAGAAGCGCGTGCGCCACTCGGTCACCGCCAGGGTCCACAGGCTGTAGGCCAACAGCGTGCCCAGGGTGATGAAGGCGAAGCCCCAGTCGTAGGCCCAGACCAACACG
>JBFKAF010000940.1:0-1358 GCA_041621735.1 Pseudomonas sp. | reverse complement strand
TCGGTGGTACGAAAGCGCCCGGCCACGGAACCCGGGGGCTGCGAGAGGATCGCCGCATGGGCCGGACCGCCGCCACGGCCAACGGTGCCGCCACGACCATGGAACAACAACAACTCGACCTGCTGCTCGCCGCACACCTGTACCAGGCTCTCCTGCGCCCGATATTGCGCCCAGGCCGCCGCCGTGGTGCCGGCGTCCTTGGCCGAGTCGGAGTAACCGATCATCACCTCCTGCGGGCCATGCAAGCGGGCTCGATAACCCGGCAGATTGAGCAGGCGCGCGATCACCGGCCCGGCCTGATCCAGATCGGCGAGGGTCTCGAACAGCGGCACCACGCGCATCGGCCGCTGCAAGCCGGCTTCTTTCAGCAGCAACTGTACGGCCAGCACATCGGAGGGCGCGCCGGCCATGGAGATCACGTAGGAACCCAGGGAGGCGGCCGGGGCAGCGGCCACTTCACGACAGGTGGCGAGCACTTCGGCGGTTTCCGCACTGGGCTTGAAATGACTCGGCAACAGCGGCCGGCGGTTATCCAACTCCGCCAGGAGAAACTTCAGGCGCGCCTCTTCGTCCCACTCGGCGTAATGCCCGAGGCCCAGGTAGTCGGTGATCTCATTCAACGCCGCACTGTGGCGACTGGCATCCTGACGCACGTCCAAACGCACTAGAAACAGGCCGAAGGTCACGGCCCGGCGCAGGCAATCGAGCAACGGGCCATCGGCGATCACCCCCATGCCGCAGTCGTGCAAGGACTGGTAGCAGCACTGCAAGGGCTCCAGCAACTCGCGGTTGTCCTGCAATACCGCCGAGGATACGGCCGGCTGGCCGTGCAGGGCCTCCTGCGCCCAACTGCGGGTCGCCCGCAGGCGCTCACGCAGCTGCTTGAGCAGGCTGCGGTAGGGTTCGGTGCTGTCGCCCACCTGCGCCCGCAGCTCTGGGTTGGCCTGCTGCATGGACAGCTCGGCGGCCAGTTGTTCGATGTCACGCAAGTACAGGTCGGCGGCCATCCAACGCGCCAGCAACAATACTTCGCGGGTCACCGCGGCCGTCACATTGGGGTTGCCGTCGCGGTCGCCGCCCATCCAGGAGGCGAAGCGGATCGGCGCCGCCGCCAGCGGCAAGCGCAGACCGGTCGCGGCGTGCAAGGCCTGATCGGCCTTGCGCAGAAAGTTCGGCACCGCCTGCCACAGCGAATGCTCGATCACCGAGAAGCCCCACTTGGCTTCATCCACCGGGCTCGGCCGGCTGCGGCGGATTTCCTCGGTATGTCAGGCCTCGGCAATCAATCGCTGCAAGCGTGCGGCGACCTGCTCACGCTCGGCGCCGGACAAATCGCTATGATCTTGCGCCGCAAGTTG
>JBFKAF010000939.1:0-1360 GCA_041621735.1 Pseudomonas sp. | reverse complement strand
TGCTCGATCTGCAGCAGCTTGGCGACCCGCGCCACCTCTTCCTCGATCGCCGCTGGCGCCAGCTTGCGCATCTTCAGACCGAAGGCGATGTTGCCGCGCACCGTCATGGTCGGGTACAGCGCGTAGGACTGAAAGACCATGGCGATATCGCGATCCTTGGGGCTCATGCCGCTGATGTCGGCGCCCTCCACCAGGATCGCGCCGCCGCTGATGTCTTCCAGGCCGGCGATGCAGTTCATCAGGGTCGATTTGCCGCAACCGGACGGGCCGACCAGGATCAGGAACTCGCCGGAGTCGATCTGGATTTCGATGTTCTTCAGGGTGTCCGGCAGGCCGCTGCCGTAGGACTTGTTGACGTTGCGCAGTTCGAGGGTTGCCATGTCATCTCTCCAATATCGTTGAAGCGTCGCGAACGCAGCAGCTTTCAACCTTTGACGGCGCCGGCTGTCAGCCCACGCAGGAAATACTTGCCAGCCAGGATGTAGACGACCAGCGTGGGCAGCCCGGCGATCATCGCCGCGGCCATGTCGACGTTGTATTCCTTGGCCCCGGTGCTGGTGTTGACCAGGTTGTTCAGGGCCACGGTGATCGGCTGGGTATCGCCGCTGGCGAACACCACACCGAAGAGGAAGTCGTTCCAGATCTGGGTGAACTGCCAGATCAGGCAGACCATGATGATCGGCACCGACATCGGCAGCATGATTCGCCCGAAGATGGTGAAGAAGCCCGCGCCATCCAGCCGCGCCGCCCGCACCAGGGCATCCGGGATGCTCACGTAGTAGTTGCGGAAGAACAGCGTGGTGAAGGCCAGGCCGTAGACCACATGGATCAGCACCAGGCCGCTGGTGGTGTTGGCCAGGCCGAGCTGGCCGAGGGTGAACGAGGCCGGCAACAGCACCACTTGGAACGGCAGGAAGCAGCCGAACAGCAGCAGGCCGAAGAACAGCTGCGAACCGCGAAAGCGCCACATGGCCAGCACATAGCCGTTCAAGGCGCCGAGCAGGGTGGAGATGGTCACCGCCGGAATGGTGATCTTCACCGAGTTCCAGAAGAAGCCGCCGACACTGTCCCAGGCCTTCAGCCAGCCGATACCGGTGAACAGCTGCGGCCAGGACAACAGGTTGCCGGTGAGCACGTCTTCCGGGGTCTTGAAGCTGGTCAGCAGCATCACCACCAGCGGAATCAGATAGACCGCACAGGCCGTCAGCAGGGTCGCGTAGATCGCCAGGCGGCTGAGGCTGAACGGGGATTTTGCAGACCTATTAGTCATGGCGCTTGGCCCTCAGTTCGGAGTACAGGTACGGCACCAGGATCGCCAGCACCGCGCCGAGCATGAGGATTGCACTGGCGGCACCGAGGC
>JBFKAF010000938.1:0-1360 GCA_041621735.1 Pseudomonas sp. | reverse complement strand
GTCTCGATCGAAGACGGCATGGACGAAAGCGACTGGGACGGCTGGGCCTACCTCACCGAGAAGCTCGGTCGGCGCGTGCAACTGGTCGGCGATGACCTGTTCGTCACCAATACCCGGATCCTCAGCGAAGGCATCGCGCGCGGCATCGGCAACTCGATCCTGATCAAGTACAACCAGATCGGCAGCCTCAGCGAGACCTTCGCGGCCATCCGCATGGCCCAGGCTGCCGGCTACAGCGCGGTGATCTCGCACCGCTCCGGCGAGACCGAAGACACCACGATTGCCGACCTGGCGGTCGCCACCTGCGCCGGACAGATCAAGACCGGCTCGCTGTGCCGTTCCGACCGGGTCGGCAAGTACAACCAGTTGCTGCGTATCGAAGAGGCGCTGCAGGGGCGTGCGGCCTACAGCGCCGAGGCCATGCTGGCGCGGCGTCAGATCGATTAGCAGCGGGCGCCGTCGGAATAATTGTTCGCACCGGGCGTGGGTCGCCGCCGACTGGCGGCCCTGTCACTTGTTATCAGATGAGGTAATGCCATGAGCACCGTTAGCCGTCTCGACACGCTATTTCCGACCCTGGCCGAGATTCCCGAGCAGTACCGCCTCGGCGAGCCCATCGAGCAGCGCGACTACCTGGTCGACGGCCAGTTGCTGACTTGGGACGGCCCGCTGGCCACCGTGCGCAGCCCGGTGTTTCTGGCCAGCGAGGAGGGCGACCAGCAGGTGATTCTCGGTAGTACGCCCGAGCTTGATGAGCGCGCGGCGTTGGATGCCCTGGATGCGGCGGTGCGCGCCTACAGCAATGGTCAGGGTGCCTGGCCGACCATGCGCGTGGTCGAGCGCATCCAGCACGTCGAGGCGTTCCTGGCGCGCATGCGCGAGCAGCGCGAGGCGGTGGTCAAGCTGTTGATGTGGGAGATCGGCAAGAACCTCAAGGACTCGGAGAAGGAGTTCGACCGCACCTGCGACTACATAGTCGACACCATCGGCGCGCTCAAGGAGCTGGATCGCCGTTCCAGCCGTTTCGAGCTGGAGCAGGACACCCTCGGCCAGATCCGCCGGATGCCGCTGGGCGTGACCCTGTGCATGGGGCCGTACAACTACCCGCTGAACGAGACCTTCACCACCCTGATCCCGGCGCTGATCATGGGCAATACCGTGGTGTTCAAACCGGCCAAGTTCGGTGTGTTGCTGATCCGGCCGCTGCTCGAAGCGTTTCGCGACAGCTTCCCGGCCGGGGTGATCAACGTGATCTACAGCGGCGGGCGCGAGGCTGTCAGTGCGCTGATGGCCAGCGGCAAGATCGACGTGTTCGCCTTTATCGGCACGCACAAGGGCGCCAGTGCGCTGAAGAAGCTGC
>JBFKAF010000937.1:0-1364 GCA_041621735.1 Pseudomonas sp. | reverse complement strand
TCATCGACACCGGTAGTGGTGATCCCGCCAACGCTGGCATAGGCGCCCACACTGTTGAGGAAGTTCAGGCGATCCACGTCATCGGCGGTGAAAGTCCGCGTGGTGTTGGCAACCGGGTCCACGGTAATCACCGCATCACCGCCCATCACCAGAGCGCTGGCCACCGCACGTTTCTCCGCAGTGGTGTCAACGTCTGCCGCCAAGAGCTCGGCATGGGTGCCGTAGGCGGCGATGAAGTTGATCAACGACTCAGGGTGCTTGAGGTTCTGCAGCAGATCGACCCAGCTGGTGTACGGCTTCAGCTGGCTGTCGCCGGTCATGTTGTAAAACTCGCGGCGCGCGGCGTTGAACGACGGGATGCCGGTGTCACGGCCGCGGGCGATGTTGATGGCCGCCAAATCCAGAGGCAGGCCGACCAGGTTGTTGCGCAGCGCCTCGGTGACGAATTCGTCAATCTGGTTACCGACCTGACGGGTCAGGCCGCGAGCCAGTGCGCCGGCGGCTTCGTCCGGGGTCGGGCCGCTGTCGGCGAACGCCAGCGGGTTGAGGAAGGCCGCGATCAGGCCGATCTCGCTGTTGACGTAGTTCTCATCCAGGCGGTCGATGGTCTCGGTCAGCATGGAGTGACCGAAGCGATACACCGTATGGGCGAACTCGGCGACGATCGAGGCGTCGATGTCCGCATCGTAGCCCTGGGTCGGGCCGGTGAAGACGTCGATCTGCGGCTGGATGGTCCGGGCGAACTCCTCGAACACCAGATGCTGATACTGCATCTCGGTGCTGAATTTGCCGACCTGGAACAAACGCTCGCCATTCCACACCAGTGCATCGATCTCGCCCTGGTTGGCCGGCAACGCCACAATCGGATTAAGCAGCCACTCGTTGATGAAAGCCACATCGTTACTGGCCAGCACCACGTCCTTGGTGTGTTCGACCATCCGGTTGTGCTCGGAGTGGAAGATATGGTGCACCGCGGTCAGGCCGATGTTCTCGTTGACCCGGCCGTCACCGGCGATGTAATGCGCATCGAGCAGTTCGTCATCGTAGAAGCCCCCCGCTACCGGTCCGCCAGCCACATCGTCGGCGTCAGGAGCGAGTGCAGCCCCGGTCTGTTGATTGATCGGTACAGCGTTGTGGGCGATGTCGATAAGGAACTGGTGACCGGTGCTCACCGCATTAGTCAGATCAACCGGATTAAGCGGATCACCCTCAACCAAGAAGGTGCCACCCATGCCATCGCTCATCACCACTTGCGGGAAGCCGTTCGGTCCCTTGATGAAGTTGCCGTACTGGTCGGTGGCCAGCAGCGGCACATCGAACACCTGGGCATCGGTCAGGTCGATACCCAGGATGTCGCGGGCCTG
>JBFKAF010000936.1:0-1364 GCA_041621735.1 Pseudomonas sp. | reverse complement strand
GTATACCCCAATCCGTACGGCCTCCACCGCCCTGGAAGGCCCTATGCCACGCTGCTTTTGGTGCAACGACGACCCGCTTTACATGGCTTACCACGACGAGGAATGGGGGGTTTCCCTGCGCGCGCCACAGGCGCTGTTCGAGCTGCTGCTGCTCGAAGGCTTCCAGGCTGGCTTGTCGTGGATCACCGTCTTGAAGAAGCGCGCCCGCTACCGCGAGGTACTGTTCGGCTTCGACCCGCAGCGTCTGGCGCAGATGAGTGACGCGCAAATCGATGAGCGCATGCAGGACCCTGGGATCATCCGCAACCGCCTCAAGCTCAAGGCGGCGCGGCAGAACGCGCAAGCCTGGCTCAGGCTGGACGATCCGGTGACGCTGTTGTGGTCGTTCGTCGGCGGCACGCCGAAGATCAATCACTTCGCCGGCCGCGAGCAGGTGCCGGCAGTGACCGCAGAAGCCGAGGCCATGAGCCGTGCGCTGAAAAAAGCCGGCTTTACCTTCGTCGGTCCGACCATCTGCTACGCCTATATGCAGGCGACTGGGATGGTCATGGATCACACCCGCGATTGTGATCGCTACGCCGTACTGAGCAAGGCGACGTCTTAGCGGACGGCCGCGCATTTCATCGGCGGCCCTGTGCGCGGTTACACTAGGCGTTTTTGACCTGTGGAGTTGCCTGTGGATAAGCTCAAAGGCGCCTTGGTGGTGGGTTTTCTGCGCCTGTTCGCCCTGCTGCCGTGGCGCGCCGTGCAAGGCGTGGGCGCGGCTATTGGCTGGTTGATGTGGAAGTTGCCGAACGGCTCGCGTACGGTCGCCAGCACCAACCTGAGCAAGTGTTTTCCCGAACTCGACGCGCAAGCCCACCAGCATCTGCTGCGCCAGAGCCTGATGGATATCGGCAGGACCCTGACCGAAAGCGCCTGCGCCTGGATCTGGCCGGCGCAGAAGTCCATCGATCTGGTGCGTGAAGTCGAGGGCCTGGAAGTGCTGCAGGCGGCACTGGCCTCCGGCAAAGGGGTGGTCGGCATTACCAGCCACCTGGGCAACTGGGAAGTGCTCAACCACTTCTACTGCGCCCAGTGCAAACCGATCATTTTCTACCGCCCGCCCAAGCTCAAGGCGGTGGATGAGCTGTTGCGTCAGCAGCGGGTGCAACTGGGCAACCGCGTCGCCCCGTCGACCAACGAAGGCATCATCAGTGTCATCAAGGAAGTGCGCAAAGGCGGCGCCGTAGGCATTCCGGCCGATCCAGAGCCGAGTTTGTCCGCCGGCGTATTCGTGCCGTTCTGCGCGACCCAGGCGCTGACCAGCAAGTTCGTGCCCGGCATGCTCACCGGGGGCAAGGCGGTCGGGGTGTTCCTGCATG
>JBFKAF010000935.1:0-1365 GCA_041621735.1 Pseudomonas sp. | reverse complement strand
TTGGCCGCGGCCTTGGACTTGGAGCTGGTGGGAATCCCCAGCGCCCAGGAATACAACCAGGCCGAGCCCTTGTCGGTGACCTGCTGCGGCGCATGGCTGAAGCCAACCTTATCGGCGACCTTGCTCTGGCTGCTGTCGGTGACGAAGGAGCCGGCCACGCTGGCATCCACCCACAGCGCACACTTGCCGCTGTTGAACAGCGCCAGGTTTTCGTTGAAACCGTTGCTGGAGGCACCCGGCGGGCCGTACCGCTTCATGGTATCGACGTAGAAGTTCAGCGCCTGCTTCCACTCACTGCCGCTGAATTCGGGCTGCCATTGCTCGTCGAACCAGCGCGCACCGTAGGCATTGGCCACGGTGCTGATCAGCGCCATGTTCTCGCCCCAGCCGGCCTTGCCACGCAGGCAGATACCGTATTGCTCCAGCTCCGGCTGGTGCAGCTTGGCGGCGAACTCGCCCATCTGCTCCCAG
This sequence comes from Pseudomonas sp., assembly GCA_041621735.1. Lineage (GTDB taxonomy): Bacteria > Pseudomonadota > Gammaproteobacteria > Pseudomonadales > Pseudomonadaceae > Aquipseudomonas. The sequence continues at coordinate 894 of JBFKAF010000935.1, read as the reverse complement.
GTCGGGTGCTCGGGCATGCTCAGCCCCGCCTGCTCGAACAGGTCGGTGCGGTAGTAGGTGATCGAGCTTTCGGCGTAGAACGGCAGGGCGTACAGCGTGCCCTTGACCGACAGGCCTTCGCGCACGGAGGGGAAGACATCGTCGAGCGCATAGTCGGCCGGCAGGTCGGTCATTGGCTCAAGCCAGCCCTTTTCGCCCCACAGCGAGGCTTCGTACATGCCGATGGTCAGCACGTCGAACTGGCCACCCTTGGTGGCGATATCGGTGGTCAGGCGCTGACGCAGGACATTTTCTTCGAGCACCACCCACTTCAGGTCGATCTCCGGGTGCTGCTCTTCGAAGGTCTTGGCGAGCCGCTGCATGCGGATCATGTCGCTGTTGTTGACCGTGGCGATGGTCAGATTTTCGGCGGCGTAGGCAAACGCCGACAGGCACAGGCAGGAAACAGTAACTAAGGCTTTAGCTGAATGGTTCATGGTTTTGAACTCCTCTCCTGCGTCGCTACAGCGACCGGAGATCGATATTGTTTTTGTATTAGTCGACCTGCATTACACCCCCAGAGTCAGCCTCGAACAAATCCTTGGCTGCACAGAAACCGATACGTTTTTGCACTGAGTAATCAGCGCGAAACCCATAAACCCTGCTGCAGACCAATAAAATCGGGCATATCCAGCTAACTCACCGACAAATCAGTACAGGTTTTGCTCGGTCAGCCGCTGCGCCACCTGCTTGCGGTAGTCCGAGGGCGTCATGCCCTTGAGCGCATGGAAGCGGCGGTTGAAGTTGGAAATATTGCTGAAGCCGGACTCGAAACAGATCTCGGTCACCGGCATGTCGCTCTTGCTCAGCAGCTCGCAGGATTTGCTCACCCGCAGGCGATTGACGAACTCGACG
>JBFKAF010000934.1:0-1366 GCA_041621735.1 Pseudomonas sp. | reverse complement strand
TGGGCAGCGCCCAGTCGATCGGCGTCAAGCCGTGCTGGGCGAGGAACTTGTTGCAGCGACTGAAGTGACCGTTGCCGATAAAACCGCGGTGGGCCGACAACGGCGAAGGGTGCGGCGAGCGCAGGATCAGGTGCTTGGTCGAATCGATCAGGCGCTCCTTGCTCTGTGCATGCTTGCCCCACAACAGGAACACCAGATGCGGACGCTGCTCGCTGACCACTTCGATCACCCGGTCGGTGAAGTGCTGCCAGCCTTTGCCGGCATGCGCGCCGGCATTGCCGCGCTCGACCGTCAGCGAGGTGTTGAGCAGCAGCACGCCCTGCTCGGCCCAATGCTGCAGGCAACCGTGCGCGGCGATATCGATATTCAGGTCGCGCTTGAGCTCCTTGTAGATGTTCAACAAGGACGGCGGCGTGCCCTCCCCGGGCTGCACCGAGAAGCACAGACCATGGGCCTGACCCGGACCGTGGTAGGGGTCCTGGCCGATGATCACCACCTTGGCCCGGTCCAGCGGAGTGGAATCCAGGGCATTGAAGATCAGCGCACCCGGCGGGTAGATCTCCTTGCCGGCGGCTTTTTCCTGACGCAGGAACTCGCTCAACTCCTGCATATAGGGTTTGTCGAACTCCTCGCGCAGGGCGTGTTTCCAGCCGGCTTCGAGCTTTATCTTGTCTGCGGCGGTCATGCCTGGTTCCTGCGCGGGCGAACGAAGACGGCACGCTAGACAAGCCCCGTACGCAAGTCAAGACGCCAGCCATGGGCCTGCCTTCAGCCCTGGTGCAGCGCCCGATAATGGCTGGGCGCCATGCCCACTGCCTTGCGAAACAGGCGCGAGAAGTAGTACTGGTCCTCGTAACCCAGCTGCTCGGCCACTTCGCGAATGCTCTGTTCGCCCTCGTCGAGCAGACGGCAGGCGTGGGCCATCTTCAGTTGAATGAAGTCCTGGATCGGCGCGTGACCGGTCAGCGCCCGGTAGGTCTTGGCGAAGTGAAAGCGCGACAGCTTGAACTGCGCGGCCAGGGCGTCGAGGTTGAGCGAGTCGTGCAGGTGACTGCGCATCACCGCCTGCACCGCATCGACATCCAGCACTCGCCCGGACTTCAGCTTGGCCCGTGCCGGCAGCACCGCCAGGGAGCTCAGCAGGGCCTGCAATTGATGGGCGGCGTAGATGAAATGCGGCAAGCTCAAGCCCTGCTTGCGCAGGTTCAGCAGCGCATCGAACTCAGCCAGCAGGCGCGGCTGCACGCCGATGCGCCACAGCGGCCCCTTGCCCAGCGGGCGCAGAAAATCCGCCACCAGTTCGCCATCGAAGTGCACCCAATACAGGGTCCAGGGTTTGTCGGGGTCCGCGCCGTAGGCATGCGCC
>JBFKAF010000933.1:0-1367 GCA_041621735.1 Pseudomonas sp. | reverse complement strand
GGCTAGCAGGTCGAGGCGGATGCCGATGCTTTGCATGAAGCCCGCCTGAACATAGAAGGCCTCGAACAGCGGCAGCGCAGTGAACTCCCCCGCCAGCTTGAAGCCATCCAGCGGCGCCCTCGGCGCGGCCGTACGCTTGCCTTCGGCGCCACCGGCCGATGGCTCTGGCAAGCCCAGCAGGCGATGCACCTGCCGACGAAAATCCGGCTCCTCGGCGTAGCACGCCTGGTAAGCCTGTTTCAGCAGGCGTTGCTGGGCGGGACGCAGGCGCGTGGAGGTCAGCGGATTATCCAGCTCGGTGGCTGCGCCTGCCTTGTCATCCAACTGCTCGAACCACTGCGCATTGCTCAGCACCTCCTTGGCCAACACGGCCATGGCCGAGTGAAAGGTGCGCACGACTTGCCGGGCCTTGCCGGCGTCGAAGGGGTACTGCCAAAACCCCAGCAGCTTGAGCAGTTGCTCACGCAGCTGCGCACAGGAGGCATTGGTGAAGGAAATCACCGTCAGGCGTTCGCCCTCGATACCCAGGTGACAGAGCATGAACACCACGCGCAGCACCAGGGTGGTGGACTTACCCGAGCCCGCCCCGGCAAAGATCCGCGTGGCCGGATTGCGACTGAGGATCATCGCCCACTGCTCGTCGGAAGGCGGACCGATCAGCCCTGCACTGACGGCCTGGGCGACCCTTTCACGCATGGCCTGGGCTTGCCCATCGTCGACCTGCATCTGCGCCGGCCCGTATATACCGCCACTAGCCGACTTGGTTCGGGGCTTGGCCGGCTTCTTCGCGCTAGCCGTTTGGGTCTTGCTGGTCTTACTGGCCTTACTGGTCTTGCCGGCGGAAGCACTGGCTTTCTTCGCCCGGCGCGCGGGCATTGGGTGGAACAAAGCCGTTTCACGCTCGGTTCGCAGGTATGCCGTGGTTCGCGGGAAGTAACGCAGCAACACCCCGGAGAGGAGCGACTTGTAGCGTTTGACGGCAGACAGCATTCGACGATTTCCACCCAGGCAATAAGCTATATCGTTGAATGATAAGTGCTTTTGTCCAAACAGGGCGAACGCTAGAGCAACGGCGCGCGCTGCCAGGACGACTTGCCCTCCCCCAGCAACCGGCCCCGCTACGACCAGACGGATAAACAGACTGACTCGATCACTCCAAACACACCGACAAGCACCCCGTCGACAAGGTCTGCGCACAACCGGCAGAAGCTCAACGGCAGCCAACCGAGCGGTTCGAACCGATCACGCCAAGGCCACCCCACTCGACGGCAAGCACTGCGCCTTTAGCCGATGACGACCGGATCGCAACCTTACAACCGTCTGACGTCTGACGCCGCACTGCGTCCGCGCCCATACCGCTGCCGCCG
>JBFKAF010000932.1:0-1371 GCA_041621735.1 Pseudomonas sp. | reverse complement strand
TCGCGGCTGAAGTCGGCCAGCTCCTGTGCCAGCAGCGGGTTGTTGATGCGGGTGCTGTTGACCTCCATGCGCAGCTGACGCAGGTCGGTTCCGCAGGGAATGGCGGCAACGGCGCCGCTGGTGGTGGCCTTGGACAAGCCGTGCATGAATGCCCACCAGATCGGCATCTGCGCACTTTTGCCGTTCAGAGCGCTGAATGAAGTCTCCCAGCCGGTCGAGGAGGGTGACGGCAGTAGGAATTGGCACTGCTGCGCACGGCTCTGGTCGAATTGGAGGGTGCTGAAGCTGACATTGACCACCGGAATACCGCAGAGCGCCACCACCACGTAGCCCACGTAGATGTGGGTTTCGATGCGGGCCAGTGACAGCACCCCCTTGTTGCCTTCGTCAGCGCCTTCGCCGCGGACTTTCAGCCACTCCCTGACGATGATGATGCAGAACGGCACCGCGAACAGTCCGCTGTCCGCGATCATGTCCCAGATGCCGTTGTTGATCAGCCAGGCCGCCAGGGTGAGGTAATACTCCAGGTAATCGTTGGTGTAGAAGGTCATACGGCCTCCGTCCACCGCAACGCGGCTTTGCTCAGCTCGATAAGCAATACCAGGAGTACGACCATCACCTCGACGCGGATCAGGCGATTGCGGGCCGGGCCAGGTGCCGGCTTCGGCAGGCGCGCCTTGAGTTGGAGCCAGAACATGACCAGCACGATATACAGGCAAAGGCGCCAGGCGAGCAGGATCCAGTAGTTTTCTACGCGCCATTGCTGCCACTGCTCGACGCTGCCGAAGAAGTGCATGATCACCGTGCCCAGCAACACCGCCAGGATGCTGAGGAGGATGATCATGCCCAGGCTGGCCAGCAGCCACACGACTACCCGGCGAGCGGTGAAGTGCGATTCGGTTGCTTCTCCCATGACTGGCTCCTTATTGTTCGCTGACCGGCTTCTGCAACTGGTTCAGGCGGTCGGCTCCCACGTCCCCCTGGAACACGCCTCTGGAGGCATCAGTCCGAGACCGAGCACGTTCAACGATGGTCATCGGGGAGTTGCCCGCGAGTTCGCGATGGAGTTCCAGTTCGAGCTTGAGGTTGTTAATTTCCTGCTGCAGGGCTTCGCGTTGCTTCTCCACTGCCTGGGTGGCGAGGCCATTTGCCGCGACATTGGGTTCCTTGCTTCCGGTAAACAGCATCTTGAGCAAGAGAAGCCCCTTTTCCAGGATGTCGGAAAGCGCCACTTCGGATGCCAAGCGTCGTGCGAGCACGTCTTGGTCGGCCTCATCACGTAAAGCGACCACGACACCTCGGGTGATGGGCAGCAGGTTGCTCCCGGCGGCCGCCAGGTTTTGCTCCGAAATGCTTTTGCTGCCGGTAAGC
>JBFKAF010000931.1:0-1373 GCA_041621735.1 Pseudomonas sp. | reverse complement strand
GTCGATCACCGAGTTCTGGCGGCGCTGGCACATCAGCCTGTCGACCTGGCTGCGCGACTACCTCTACGTGCCGCTGGGCGGCAACCGCCACGGCACCCTCAACACCTACCGCAACCTGTTCCTGACCATGCTGCTCGGCGGATTCTGGCATGGCGCAAACTGGACCTTCCTGATCTGGGGCGCCTGGCACGGCAGCTGGCTGGCCATCGAACGCGCGCTGGGGCTGAACACCGCGGCGAGAACCTTCAACCCGTTGAAGTGGGCCGCGACCTTCCTCCTGGTGATGCTCGGCTGGGTGATCTTCCGTGCGGAAAACCTCGGCGTGGCCTGGCGTCTGTATGAGGCGATGTTCCGCTTCGACGGCTGGCAGCTCTCGGAACTGGGCCGCGCCAGCGTCGGCGACCTGCAAATCGTCACCCTGGTCATCGCCTACCTGACTCTGGCGTTCTGCGGCCTGCGTGAGTTCTACCGCAACCGGCCACCAGCAGAGCGGCAGGCCGGCGGCCCCAGCGTCGGCGTCACGCCCGCAGGCGTGCTGGTTGCCCAGTCCGGCTGGAGCGCCGCGCTGCCGCGTTACCTGCTGCGTAGCCTGATCCTGCTGCTGTTCTGCCTGTCGATTCTGAAGCTGTCGGCGCAGAGCTACTCACCCTTCCTGTATTTCCAGTTTTAAGTGAGAACCGGCATGTCGCTTACCTTGAGACGTCTGTATATCGGCCTGTTCATCGGCCTGCTGGTCGGCCTTGGCGCCTGGTCGCTGCGCGGTGTCGGCGAGTTCCACGCGCCGGCCGATGCCGAGTTGCTGCACGGCCAATGGAGCAAGGCCTTCGAGCAGCATTACGACCAGGCCCTGCCGATCAAACGCCTGGGCACCAACCTCTGGGCCGCGCTGGACTACAGCCTGTTCAACCAGGGTCGCCCCGGCGTGGTGCTGGGCCGTGAAGACTGGTTGTACAGCGATGAAGAGTTCAAGCCAGTGGCCAACGCCCAGGGCAATATCCAGGACAACTGGGAATTGATCCAGGGCGTGCGCCACTACCTGGCAGAACGCGACGTGCAGCTGCTGCTGGCCATAGTGCCGGCCAAAGCCCGCCTGTATCCCGAATACATTGGCGAAACCAAGCCGGCCAGCCTGCACAGCGACCTGTACCAGCGCTTCCAGGCGCGGGCGCGGCAGGCCAAGTTGCTCGCCCCGGATCTGCTGCAACCGCTGCAACAGGCCAAACAGCAGGGCGCAGTGTTCCTGCGTGGCGACACCCACTGGACCCCACGCGGCGCCGAAGCGGTGGCGCAGCAGCTGAGCCGCAGCATTCGCCACGCAGCGCCGCTGCAAGGCGAACCCCAGGCCTTCGTCACCGAAACCGTGGCCAGCAAGG
>JBFKAF010000930.1:0-1375 GCA_041621735.1 Pseudomonas sp. | reverse complement strand
CGCAAGTACCGTGGCCAGCCGGCCGCGCAGCGCCTCGAGACCTTTCTCAGCGGCTTGCGCGCCACCCCGGTTCGCCTCGCCGCGGTGCACCGCTACCTGATGCCGGAAGCCGATGAAGCAAGCCTGGCCGCCTTTCTGCGCACTCAGTTGCCACAGGCGAAACTCACCGACAAGCGCATCACCCAGCTCTACCTGGACTACGGCCCTGGTGCCTACAGCCTACCCGATCAGGGCTACATCGCCCGCGTTCACCCACTGGAACTGTGGCTGCTCGGTTACCTGCTGGAGAATCCGCAAGCCACCTTCGCCGATGCCGTCAGCGCCAGCCGCGACCAGCGCCAGGAAGTCTACGGCTGGCTGTTCAGAAGCCGGCACAAGAGCGCCCGCGACAGCCGTTTACGGATCATGCTGGAGGTCGAAGCCTTCCTCGACATCCACAGTCGCTGGCAGCGCCTCGGTTACCCCTTCGAGTACCTGGTGCCCTCGCTGGCCACCGCCATCGGCAGCTCCGGCGACCGCCCGGCCGCGCTGGCCGAACTGATGGGCATCATCCTCAACGATGGCGTGCGCCAGCCGACCCTGCGCATCGACAACCTGCACTTCGCCGCCGACACGCCCTACGACACCCTGGTTGGGCGCAAGGCCCTCGCCGGCCAGCGGGTGATGACCTCGGAAGTCGCCGCGGCCCTGCGTGGCGCGCTCTCGCAGGTGGTCGAAGGTGGCACCGCGCGGCGCCTGCAAGGCAGCTTCAGCCTGGTCGACGGCCGCCAGCTGACCCTCGGCGGCAAGACCGGCACCGGCGACAACCGCGTCGAAACCGTCGGCCGCGGTGGCCAGGTACTCAGTTCGCGGGCGATCAACCGCACCGCCACCTTCGTCTTCTACCTCGGCCCACGGCACTACGGCACGCTCACCGCCTTCGTCCCCGGCCAGGCGGCGGAGGGTTTCACCTTCACCTCGGCGCTGCCGGTGCAGGTGCTCAAGGGCATGGCGCCGACCCTCGCGCCTTACCTGGAGCCGGGCAGTTACAGCCAATGTCAGACGCCCTTGGCGCCGCTGCAGGCCAGCTGGAGGTAAGCGGCTGGCCCAGCCCCGCGTGCGCTCGGCCCGGTCGGCAACAGCGCTGCCGAAACCCTTCTCACGGCAAGCCAGGCGTCGACCACAGCGTCGTTGCATCACGCCAACGACGCCTCACCGCAGCTGCGCGGCCAGTGCCCGTAGTTGCCGCTCGGCCGCCTCACAGGACGCCTGAAACGCCTGGCTATCGGACTCCTCGCCTTCCGCCGCGACCACGCTGATGTCCTCGATGCCAATGAAGCCGAGTGCCGTGCGCAACAGCGGGTCGGCATGGTTGAACGCGGCGTTGGGGCCCTCG
>JBFKAF010000929.1:0-1376 GCA_041621735.1 Pseudomonas sp. | reverse complement strand
GTCACCGCCGGAATGGTGATCTTCACCGAGTTCCAGAAGAAGCCGCCGACACTGTCCCAGGCCTTATGCCAACCGATACCGGTGAACAGCTCTGGCCAGGACAGCAGGTTGCCGGTGAGCACGTCCTCCGGGGTCTTGAAGCTGGTCAGCAGCATCACCACCAGCGGAATCAGGTAGACCGCACAGGCCGTCAGCAGGGTCGCGTAGATCGCCAGGCGGCTGAGGCTGAACGGGGATTTTGCAGACCTATTAGTCATGGCGCTTGGTCCTCAGTTCGGAGTACAGGTACGGCACCAGGATCGCCAGCACCGCGCCGAGCATGAGGATTGCACTGGCGGCGCCGAGGCCCATCTGGCCGCGGGTGAAGGTGTGCGCATACATGAACATCGCCGGCAGGTCCGATGAGTAACCGGGGCCGCCGGCGGTCATCGAAGCGACCAGGTCGAAACTCTTGATGGCGATATGCGCGAGGATCATCAGCGCGCTGAAGAACACCGGCCCCAGGCTCGGCAGGACGATGCGCAGGTAGATGTTCGGCAGGCTGGCGCCATCCACCTGGGCGGCGCGAATGATCGACTGATCGACGCTGCGCAGGCCGGCCAGGAACAGCGCCATGACGAAGCCCGAGGCCTGCCACACCGCGGCGATCACCAGGCAGTAGACGACGTACTGCGGATCGACCAGCCAGTCGAAACGAAAGCCTTCCCAGCCCCAGTCGCGCAGCAGCTTGTCCAGGCCCAGGCCGGGATTGAGCAGCCACTTCCAGGCGGTGCCGGTGACTATCATCGACAAGGCCATGGGGTAGAGAAAGATGGTGCGGATAACGCCTTCGCGGCGGATGCGCTGATCCAGCAGCACCGCCAGCAGCACCCCGAGCACCAGGCTGATGGCGATGAACAGGCCACCGAAGAGCATCAGGTTCTTGCTCGCCACCCACCAACGGTCGTTGTCCAGCAGACGCTGGTATTGCTGCAGGCCCACCCACTGGTAGCTGGGCATGAAGCGCGAGTTGGTGAACGACAGCAGGAAGGTCCAGAGGATGTAGCCGTAGAAGCCGACCAGCACGATCAGCATGCTCGGCGCCAGCACCAGCTTGGGCAGCCAGCGTTGCAGCGCATCCAGCGGCGAGGCCTTGGTGAAAACAGCGATTGAGCTCATGGGTAACTCCGTTGCGTGATACGCCACTGCTAGGAGCCAGCTGGCTGGCGACCCGTTTGCCGCCGCCGGAGTGATCGCCAGCACGCTGGCTCCTACAGAAATCCGGCACGGCCGATCCCGTGGCGCGTGCCTGAGGGCATGCGCCTGGGGTCAGAGGCTTAAAGTTGGTGGGCTGCACCCACCCTGCGACAGCCGCCGGCAAACCGACGGCTCAGGGG
>JBFKAF010000928.1:0-1376 GCA_041621735.1 Pseudomonas sp. | reverse complement strand
GTCAAAGGCAACAACGACCTGCTGATTCTCAGCCGCCCGGACGTAATCGGCGCCATCGAGAAGGCCTACCTGGATGCCGGCGCCGACATCCTCGAGACCAACACCTTCAACGCCACCCGCGTATCCCAGGCCGACTACGGCATGGAAGAGCTGGCCTATGAGCTGAACGTCGAAGGCGCGCGCCTGGCGCGTCAGGTGGCCGACGCCAAGACCGCCGAGAACCCGGAGCGTCCGCGCTTCGTCGCCGGCGTACTGGGTCCGACCAGCCGCACCTGCTCGATCTCACCGGACGTCAACAACCCCGGCTACCGCAACGTCACCTTCGACGTGCTGGTGGAGAACTACACCGAGGCGACCCGTGGCCTGATCGAGGGCGGCGCCGATCTGATCCTGATCGAGACCATCTTCGATACGCTCAATGCCAAGGCGGCGATCTTCGCCGTGCAGGAAGTCTTCGAGCAGCTCGGCGTCGAATTGCCGATCATGATCTCCGGCACTATCACCGACGCCTCCGGCCGCACCTTGTCCGGGCAGACCACCGAGGCGTTCTGGAACTCGGTGCGCCACGCCAAACCGATTTCCGTGGGTCTCAACTGCGCCCTCGGCGCCAAGGACCTGCGCCCGTACCTGGAAGAACTGTCGGGCAAGGCCGAGACCCATGTCTCCGCCCACCCCAACGCCGGCCTGCCCAACGCCTTCGGCGAGTACGACGAAACCCCGGCGGAGATGGCCGAGGTGGTCGAAGAGTTCGCCGCCTCGGGCTTCCTCAACATCGTTGGCGGTTGCTGCGGCACCACGCCCGGGCATATTCAGGCGATCGCCGAGGCCGTGGCCAAGTACCCGCCGCGCGCCATCCCGGACATCCCCAAGGCCTGCCGCCTGTCCGGCCTGGAGCCTTTCACCATCGACCGCAACTCGCTGTTCATCAACGTCGGCGAGCGCACCAACATCACCGGTTCGGCCAAGTTCGCCCGGCTGATCCGCGAGGACAACTACACCGAGGCACTGGAAGTCGCCCTGCAGCAGGTGGAAGCCGGCGCCCAGGTGATCGACATCAACATGGACGAGGGCATGCTGGATTCGCAGAAGGCCATGGTCACCTTCTTGAATCTGATCGCCGGCGAGCCGGACATCTCCCGCGTACCGATCATGATCGACTCCTCCAAGTGGGAGGTGATCGAAGCCGGCCTCAAGTGCATCCAGGGCAAGGGCATCGTCAACTCGATCTCGATGAAGGAAGGCGTCGAACAATTCAAGCACCACGCCAAGCTGTGCAAACGCTACGGCGCCGCCGTGGTGGTGATGGCCTTCGACGAAGCCGGCCAGGCCGACACCGCCGCGCGCAAGCGCGAGATCTGCCAGCGCAGCTACGACAT
>JBFKAF010000927.1:0-1377 GCA_041621735.1 Pseudomonas sp. | reverse complement strand
GGGCGTCGAGCGACGCGCTACCCAGCGAACAGACCAGGACACCCACATGAGCCGTATCAGCTTTACCCGCGCCACCCTGCCGGCGCGCAAGCGCATTGCCCTGGTCGCCCATGACCACTGCAAGGAGTTTCTCCTCGACTGGAGCGCGCGTCAGCGTAACAAGCTGGCCCGACACCACTTGATCGCCACCGGCACCACCGGCCTGCTGCTGAGCCGGCGCCTCGAGCTGCCGGTGGAGAGCATGATCAGCGGCCCGCTCGGTGGCGACCAGCAAATCGGCGCACGGATCGCCGAGCGCCGGGTCGACATGTTGGTGTTCTTCTGGGATCCCTTCGAGCCGCAACCCCACGATCCAGATATCAAGGCGCTACTGCGGGTCGCAGCCGTATGGAATATCCCGGTAGCCTGCAACGAAAGCAGCGCCGATTACCTGCTCAGCAGCGCCCTCCTGGATCAAGCCCACGATTACCGCATCCCCGATTACACCGCCTACCTCGACAGCCGCCGCTAAGGCGCGAGTGCCGTGGATCTGCCTGGACTATTCGAGCTGGCCAAGCTGGCTACTCAGGTAGTCCAGGAAACAGGTGATCCGCGAAGCCAGAGCGGTGTTGCGGTAGTACACCGCATGAATCGGCTGGCGCACCTCGACCGTGTCGCTCATCAGCAACTGCACCAGATCACCCCTGGCACGGTCGGCCTGGGTCATGAAGTCGGCCAGGCAGACAATACCGACACCGGCCAATGCCAGGTGGCGCAAGGTTTCCCCACTGGAGGCCGAAAGATCGGCACTGATCGCCCACGAATCGCCCAGCGGATGGCGCAACGGCCACTGATTGAGGCTGGTCGGCTGGGTGAAGCCGAGCAGGCTGTGATGGCTTAGTTCATCGACCGTTTTCGGCGTGCCATGGGCCTTGAGGTAAGCCGGGCTGGCGAGGATACGCAGGCGATTGCTGCCCAGCGGCCGGGCATGCAGGGTCGAGTCGCGTAACGCGCCGATGCGAATGGCCACATCGGTGCGCTGCTCCAGCAAGTCGATGATCTGGTCGCTGCTGTGCAGCTCCAACTGGATATCCGGGTAACGCTCGCGGAAGCCGCTGATCAGCGGCGCCACCACATGCAGCATGAAGGGCGCGGCGGCATTCACCCGCAAGCGGCCGGCGGGCTTTTGCCGGCGCAGCGCCATCTGCTCTTCGGCCTCATCGACGGCATCGACAATCTTGCGTGCCTGAGTGAGAAAGACCTGGCCTTCTTCGGTCAGTTCCAGTCGCCGCGTGGTTCTGCGCAACAGGGTGACCTCCAGCTTCGCCTCGAGCCGACTGAGGCTGCGACTGATAGCGGAGGTGGTCTGCGCCAGATGCTCGGCGGCGGCGGTGATGG
>JBFKAF010000926.1:0-1379 GCA_041621735.1 Pseudomonas sp. | reverse complement strand
GAGTAGCCCCGATGCAGTCCTCGCGGAGTGCATCGGGTTACGCAGCCGAGCGCGTTTAAGGAACACTGATTTATGAAGCACAACGTCATCCTGGTGCTGCTCGATGGCCTGAGTTACCAGGTGGCCCAGCACGCGCTGGGCCACTTGCAGGCCTACTGCAAGGCCGGACGCGCCGCCCTGTACAAGCTCGACTGCGAGCTGCCGGCGCTGTCCCGTCCGCTCTACGAATGCATCCTCACCGGCGTTACCCCGATCGACAGCGGCATCGTGCACAACGACGTGGTGCGCCTGTCCAGTCAACGCAGCATCTTCCACTACGCCCGCGCCGCCGGCCTGAAGACCGCCGCGGCGGCCTATCACTGGGTCAGCGAGTTGTATAACCGCGCGCCCTTCCAGGCCGCCCGCGACCGCCACACCGCCGACGAAACGCTGCCGATCCAGTACGGCCACTTCTATTACGCCGACCATTACCCGGATTCGCACCTGTTCGCCGATGCCGACAGCCTGCGCCAACAACAGGCGCCGGATTTCCTCCTGGTGCACCCGATGAATATCGACGACGCCGGCCACAAGCATGGCCTCGACAGCCCGCAATACCGCAACAGCGCGCGCAGGGCCGACGTGCTGCTGGCCGAATACATCCAGACCTGGCTGGATGCCGGCTACCAGATCCTGGTCACCGCCGACCACGGCATGAACGCCGACCGCTCGCACAATGGCTTGCTGCCTGAAGAGCGCGAAGTGCCGCTGCTGGTGCTCGGCAGCGCCTTCAGCCTGGATACCCAGGCCCAGCCCAAGCAGACCGAGCTGTGCGGCACGGTGTGCGAGCTGCTCGGCGTGCCCCACGACAAACCCCTGTGCCGGGAGCTGCTGAAGTGAATACCGGACCTGAACCGAACTCACCCGCACAAATCTTGCCAGCCTCGGCAGCCCCTATGCGCGATAGCGCTACTGGCATCCAAGGTCCGGGCGTGCTCCAGCGTCTGCGCAGCACCTTTCACGGCAAGTGGCTGGCGCTGTTGTGCCTGTTGCCGTTCGTGCTGTTCTTCGCGGTATTCCAAATCGCCCCGCTGCTGTGGGTGGCGACCAACAGCCTGAACGCCGCCGACGGCTGGGGGCTGGGCAACTTCAAGGAGGTGTTCGGCTCGCCGTTCTACCGCCAGGCGATCAAGCACAGCTTGCAGATCAGCTTCTGGTCGAGCCTGCTCGGCATCGTCATCGCCGTGCTTGGCAGCTATTCGCTGCGCCAGGTCGACTCCAAGCTGCGCGATTTCGTCATGGCCTTCTCCAACATGACCAGCAACTTCTCCGGGGTGCCGCTGGCGTTCGCCTTCATCATCCTGCTCGGCTTCAACGGTGCGCTGACCATCCTGCTCAAG
>JBFKAF010000925.1:0-1381 GCA_041621735.1 Pseudomonas sp. | reverse complement strand
TATATGGACTCCTCCCGTTTTGCCAGTGAAATGTTCTGCCTCTGAACCTAGGTACGACTGCTTCCGTATATCCGGCTTCTAGTGAGGCACTGCCTCGAGCCATGATGATTTCCGCTCATGTGCGCCTGATCGGGCTAGCGGCCTTGCTGCGCAGGGGGCCGATGGATAACGCAGGGTTCACACATGCCGGTGCTACCGGTTCGTCATCAGTTCATGTCACTGTGCAATCGAGTGGATCTTCTACGGTGCTGCTCCAGGTACTGCTCTCTATTAATCAGCAGGTTGATACGTTTCACCCTTGCTGAGGATCGCCCAGATGATCCGGGCATTCTTGTTCGCCAAGGCGACCGTGGCGATGTTTTTGTTGCGGCGGCACAGCAGCTTGTTCAGCCAATCGCTGCGCTTATCCGTTTTCCCCTGGCAGCGGCTGAGCACTGAGCGGGCACCGTGGACCAGCAAGGTGCGCAGGTACTTGTCCCCGCGTTTGCTGATCGACCCCAGACGCTCCTTGCCACCACTCGAGTGTTGACTGGGGACCAGTCCCAGCCAAGCGGCAAACTGGCGGCCGCTGCGAAACTGTCGTGCATCGCCGACGGCACTGACCACCGCCGTGGCGCTGATCGGGCCAATGCCCTCGATCTCCATCAAGCGCTTGACCCGCTCGTCCTCGCGCGCCTGGCGCTGGATCAGTTTCTCCAGGTTCGCCAATCGCTCGTCATGCCCTTGCAACTCCTCGTTCAGGTCTCTCAGCAGCTCACGCATCGGGCCAGGCAAACCGTTGTCCTGCGTATCGATCGCTTGGCGCAGTAACTCACGAGCGGCAGCGACCCCTTTACGAGGCTCGACCAAGCCAAACTCGGCCAGCAGACCACGGACCTCATTGACCAATGCCGTGCGTGAGCGAACCACTCGGCTTCTGATCCGATGCACCGATTGTCCGGCTTGCTGCTCAGCACTCTTGACCTCGACATAGCGCATGCTCGGACGGCTGCCTGCCTCGCAAATCGCCTCGGCATCATTGGCGTCGTTCTTGCCGCTCTTCACATAGGGTTTGACGAACTGCGGTGCGATCAAGCGCACCTCATGCCCCAGTGCGCGTAACTCGCGCGCCCAGTAATGGGCACTGCCACACGCCTCCATCACCACCCGGCAGGGCTCTAGCTGGCGGAAGAAATCCAACAGCTGGTGCCGCTTGAGCTGCTTGCGACACTTCACCTGCTCGTGACTATCGACGCCATGCACTTGGAAAACCTGCTTTGCCAGGTCAACACCGATTCGGTTAAGTTTCATGATGACTCCTCCCTTCGTGACTGCTTGTCTTGACAACTTCAGTCTGGCGCATTGACGCCGTAGGAGGGAGGAGTCCATTTCATTGGGCTAC
>JBFKAF010000924.1:0-1382 GCA_041621735.1 Pseudomonas sp. | reverse complement strand
GCCTGGGTCACATCGACAGCTTCGGTGTAGAACGCCTGCTGGATCAGCTTGGCCAGCGGCCAGGCGAGGTCGGGGGCGAGCTCACGCGCGGTGACCAGTGCGCGGCAGGCCGGCTCGGTGTCGTAGACCAGACCTTCGGGCAGGCCATCGTCGAAGTTGAACAACTGACCGGTACTGGCATTCACCGCCTGCCAGTACCCCAGGTAACGCACCCGCGCGGCGGCGTCGATGGCGATGCGATCACGACGCAGGCCGCCGACCACCAGATGCAGAGGCACACCGGCGGCGGCCGCCTGCTCAGCGAGAGACTCGATGACCGGAGCGAAGCCCCAGCACCAGGAACACATCGGGTCCATCACATAGAGCAAGCGGGCCTGCATGGCTTAATCCTCGTTGCTTTGACGCGGGTTATAACCGAGTGGATGGGGCTGCTTGCGCGCCAGGGCCAGCTCGATCTGCTTCTGCCGCTCACGCGCACCGGCGCGGGTCTTCTCCGGCAGCGAATCCCAGCAATGCGCGCAGCTGATGCCCGGCGCGTAATGCTCGGACTGGCGGTCTTCCACGGAGATCGGCGTGCGACAGGCGTGACACTGGTCGTAATCGCCCTCGGACAGATCGTGGCGCACAGTGACCCGGTTGTCGAAGACGAAGCAGTCGCCCTGCCACTTGCTGTGCTCCTGCGGGACTTCTTCCAGGTACTTGAGGATGCCGCCCTTGAGGTGAAACACCTCCTCGAAGCCCTGGCCGAGCATATAGCTGGAAGCCTTCTCGCAGCGGATACCGCCGGTGCAGAACATCGCCACTTTCTTGTGCTTGCTCGGGTCGAAGTTGGCTTGAATGTACTCGGGAAACTCGCGGAACGACTTGGTCTTGGGGTCGAGCGCGCCGTCGAAGGTGCCGATCGACACTTCATAATCGTTGCGCGTGTCGATCAACAGCACCTCTGGGTCGCCGATCAGCGCGTTCCAGTCCTTCGCCTCGACGTAGCGGCCCACCTGCCGATTGGGGTCCACGCCGGGAACGCCCAGGGTGACTATCTCTTTCTTCAGCTTGACCTTGGTGCGGTAGAACGGCTGCTCGTCACAGTAGGACTCCTTGTGATCGACATCGGCCAGGCGCGGGTCGAGCCTGAACCAGTCCAGCAGGCCATCGATGCCGTCGCGGCTAGCCGATACCGTGCCGTTGATGCCTTCTTCGGCGAGCAACAGCGTGCCCTTGATGCCATGTTTCAGCATTGCGTCGAGCAGCGGTTCACGCAGCGCCTCGAAGTCGGGCAAGGAGACGAATTTGTACAGCGCCGCTACGACGATTTTGTCGGTCATGAGGAGTTGTCCTTCAGTAGTCGCCCACGTAAAGGGCGGACTGGGTACATAGAATCAAGG
>JBFKAF010000923.1:0-1382 GCA_041621735.1 Pseudomonas sp. | reverse complement strand
TGGAAACCGTCCTCAACCCGATTCACCAAGCCACCGGGCTGAGTAACGAGTTCTACACCGAGCAGCGTCATTTCGAGCTGGAGCGCGATCAGGTGATGGGCAAGACCTGGGCCTGCGTCGGTTTCGCCAGCGACCTGACCCAGAATGGTTCGGTCAAACCGGTCGACTTCATGGGCCTGCCGCTGCTGCTGATGCGCAATCGCGAAGGCCTGGTGCAGGTGTTCCACAACGTCTGCAGCCACCGCGGCATGAAGCTGGTGCAGGAAGAGGGCACCGTGCAAGGCGTGATCCGTTGCCCCTACCACTCCTGGACCTACGACCTGAATGGCGGCCTGCGCGGCACGCCGCACGTCGGCGGTATCGATGTGCACAAGGACGAGCGCTTCGCCTGCGAAAAGCACGGCTTGAAGGCCATCCGCAGCGCCATCTGGATGGACATGGTGTTCGTCAACCTGTCCGGCGATGCCCAGCCGTTGGAAGACATGCTCGCGCCGTTGACCGCGCGCTGGAGCCAGTTCCTCGGTGACGACGGCATGGACCTGCTGCGCCGCCGTGCGCACATGGACGCCACCACCCTGGACATCAACTGCAACTGGAAGCTGGCGGTGGAGAACTACTGCGAGGCCTACCACCTGCCGTGGGTGCACCCGAGCCTGAACACCTATTCGCGCCTGGAAGACCACTACAACATCCTCTTCGACGAGCATTTCGCCGGTCAGGGCAGCTACGCCTACAACCTGTCCGACGTCGCCGGTACCCACCTGCCGCAGTTCCCGAGCTGGCCGCAGGACCGTCTGCGCAACGCCGAATACGTGGCGTTCTTCCCCAACGTGTTGCTTGGCATCCAGGCCGACCACGCCTTCGCCATGCAGCTGGAGCCGGTTGCGCCGGGCCGCACCATCGAGCACCTGCGCCTGTTCTACGTCGGCGACGAGGCCCTGGGTGACGAGTACGCCGCCTGCCGCAACGCCATCCTGGAGTCCTGGAAGGTGGTATTCGCCGAGGACATCGCCTCGGTCGAAGGTATGCAGAAGGGCCGTCATTCGCCGGGCTACAAGGGCGGCGCCTTCTCCCCGGAGATGGACATCCCCACCCACTTCTTCCATCAGTGGGCTGCGCGTCAGCTGCTGGCCACCGTACCGTCCGCCTGAGGAGGCCGCCATGTATCCGATTGCCGAACATTGGCTTAACTACATCGACGGCGAATGGCTCGACAGCGAGTCGCGCCTGACGGTGAACAACCCCGGCACTGCCGAGCCAGTGGCGAGCATCGCCCAGGCCTCGATCGCCGATGCCGAACGTGCCGTGCAGGCCGCCCGCCGTTGCGCCGACAGCGGCGCGCTGAGCAGCGTGCGCCCGGCGCAGCGGGTCACCTGGCTGCT
>JBFKAF010000922.1:0-1384 GCA_041621735.1 Pseudomonas sp. | reverse complement strand
TTTGTGGTGTCCAGCGAAGCGTGCCCAAGCCATCCCCGGATCGTGTTGATGTCAACGCCGGCGCGAAGCAGATGGCAGGCTGTTGTATGCCGGCTATGTCTTCAGCGACATAGCCGGCACTATCTACCCTTCCTGACTATGTCTTGTCCTGTTGTCAGCTCCTGATTTATCAAGTACTTGCGGCAACCTGGAGAAAGATAATCTGGACTCCTCTCAGCAACCCCCGCCATTCGGGGAGAGGAGTCGATCATGACCTACTTCATCCATGAGCAAGTCGTTCTATCGCGGCCGCCTGAAGGGCCGGTGGCGGCACACCTTGCGTCATTTGCGAGCTTCGTGTGCGAACAGGGGTACCGCGCCTTTTCGCTGAGGCGGCACGTCCGGATCGCTGCAGGTTTCAGTCGATGGCTAGGGCAAAGCGGAATCCAGGTGCAAAGCATCTGCAGTGCGCACGTTGTCGAGTATTCACGTGATCGCGCCCGACATCTGCGCCCTGGTCGCGGTGATACGGCGGCGCTGCAACACCTCATTCTGCGTGGTGAAGGCGTGATTCCCAAGGAGAAGGTCGAGTCCGCCCGACTGACCGCAGTTGAGCGCTGTGCGTTAATGGAGCGCTATGAGCTGCCGATTCGACTGCGTAATGCGGTTGAGCGAATGCTGCTCGATATTCAACGCCTGACGAGAGATATCAAGGCGATCGATGTCGAGATCAAACAGCAGTTGTCTGAGGACCCCGCCGGCATACGCTTGTTGAGCATCCCCGGCATCGGCCCTCTCACCGCTAGCGCACTGGTGGCCGACGTCGGTGACGCTTCGACTTACAAAAGCTCACGCGACTTTGCCGCGTCACTCGGGTTGGTGCCTCGACAGTATTCAACCGGTGGCAAGACGAGCTTGCTTGGCATCAGCAAGCGCGGCGATAAGTATCTGCGCTGCCTGCTGGTGCAAGGCGCTCACGCACTGATGATACGAATCGACAAGCGTGACGATGCACTCGGGGCTTGGGTAAGAAATCTTTTGGCTCGCAAGCCCCCGAACAAAGTCGCCTGTGCGCTGGCCAACAAAATGGCAAGAGTCGTCTGGGCAGTATTAGCCCGAGGCGGCAGCTACAACGTGAAACAGATGGCTTGACCTAACCGACTTACCACCGGCTTTTGCGACGACAGTGATGATGACGATAAACGGCAGACATCCCAACTGAAAACCTGAAGACCAAGATAGTTTTTTTAAAACTGATCCCTTTATCAAGGACAGTTGGGAGCGACTTCTCATCAAGGGCCGAGCGCTAATGAACGTGCTCACTATGAACCCGGATACATTAGCGCAAGCATGCTTTACCGTTCATCAAACTGGGTTGCAGGAGGTGGGCTGACCATACATCTTG
>JBFKAF010000921.1:0-1385 GCA_041621735.1 Pseudomonas sp. | reverse complement strand
CTCGGCGTGCTGATGGTCGACCTGACCCCGGCGGCCATCGGCCCCTACTGCGTGCCGCCGGTCAACCTCAAGCAGCACGTCGGCCGCCTGGAAATGAACGTCAACATGGTCACCTGCGGCGGCCAGGCCACCATCCCCATGGTCGCCGCGGTGTCCCGCGTGCAGCCGGTGGCCTACGCCGAGATCGTCGCCACCGTCTCCTCGCGCTCGGTTGGTCCGGGTACCCGCAAGAACATCGACGAGTTCACCCGCACCACCGCCGGTGCTATCGAGCAGGTTGGCGGGGCCAAAGAAGGCAAGGCGATCATCGTCATCAACCCGGCGGAGCCGCCGCTGATGATGCGCGACACCATTCACTGCCTGACCGAGGGCGAGCCGGACCGTGACGCGATCACCGCCTCGGTCCAGGCGATGATCGCCGAGGTGCAGAAGTACGTGCCCGGCTACCGCCTGAAGAACGGTCCGGTATTCGACGGCAATCGCGTGTCGATCTTCATGGAAGTCGAAGGCCTGGGCGACTACCTGCCCAAGTACGCCGGCAACCTCGACATCATGACGGCCGCCGCGCTGCGCA
Organism: Pseudomonas sp.; assembly: GCA_041621735.1. Classification (GTDB taxonomy): domain Bacteria; phylum Pseudomonadota; class Gammaproteobacteria; order Pseudomonadales; family Pseudomonadaceae; genus Aquipseudomonas. The sequence continues at coordinate 811 of JBFKAF010000921.1, read as the reverse complement.
CCGGCGAGATGTTCGCCGAGGAAATCGCCGCCGGCACCATTCAACTGCCGCGTCGCGGCATCGCGCTGGCCTGAGGAGTAGCACCATGAATTTGCACGGCAAGAACGTCATCCTGCACGACATGAGCCTGCGCGACGGCATGCACGCCAAGCGCCACCAGATCAGCCTGGACCAGATGGTCGCGGTCGCCACCGGCCTCGATCGAGCCGGCATGCCGCTGATCGAAATCACCCACGGCGACGGACTCGGTGGTCGTTCGATCAACTACGGCTTCCCGGCGCACAGCGACGAGGAGTACCTGCGCGCGGTGATCCCGCAGCTCAAGCAGGCCAAGGTCTCGGCTCTGCTGCTGCCTGGCATCGGTACCGTCGACCACCTGAAGATGGCCCTGGACTGCGGCGTCTCGACCATCCGCGTCGCCACCCACTGCACCGAGGCCGACGTGTCCGAACAACACATCGGCATGGCGCGCAAGCTGGGGGTCGACACCGTCGGCTTCCTGATGATGGCGCACATGCTCAGCGCCGAGAAAATTCTCGAGCAGGCCAAGCTGATGGAAAGCTATGGCGCCAACTGCATTTACTGCACCGACTCGGCCGGCTACATGCTGCCCGATGAGGTCAGCGAGAAGATCGGCCTGCTGCGGGCCGAGCTGAGCCCGGCCACCGAGGTCGGCTTCCATGGTCATCACAACATGGGCATGGCCATCGCCAACTCGCCAGCCGCATCGACGGCTCGGTCGCCGGCCTCGGCGCGGGTGCCGGCAATACCCCGCTGGAGGTGTTCGTCGCGGTGTGCAAACGCATGGGCG
>JBFKAF010000920.1:0-1390 GCA_041621735.1 Pseudomonas sp. | reverse complement strand
GATCGGCCGGGCCAGGTGCGGCAGGGTCAGGTGCCAGAAGATCGCGATGGGTCCGGCACCATCGAGGCGCGCCGCCTCCTTCTGGTCCTGATCCAGCGACTGCATGGCGGTCATCAGGATCAGGATGGCGAACGGCAGCCACTGCCAGGAGACGATGAAGATGATCGACAGCAACGGGTATTCGGCCAGCCAGTCCACCGGCTGCGCGCCGAAGAACTTCCAGATGGCGGCGAGGATTCCGGAGACCGGATGGAAGATCAGGTTCTTCCACACCAGCGCACTGACCGTGGGCATGATGAAGAAGGGCGAAATCAGCAGCACTCGCACGACGCCCCGGCCCCAGAACTCGCAGGCTTCCAGCAGCGCGGCGATCAGCACGCCGAACACCACGCTGATCAGCAGCACGCTGCCGACCAGCAACAGGGTATTGAGCGCACCCGGCATGAAGCCGGCGTCGGTGAGGAAGTACTCGAAGTTCTCCAGGCCGACGAACTGATTCTCGCCGGGGTACAGCAGGTTGTAGCGAATCAGCGAGAAGTAGATGGTCATGCCCAGCGGAATGATCATCCACAACAGCAGCAGTGCGACCGAGGGGCTGACCAGAAACCAGCCAGGCTTGAGCGGGCGACGCTTAGCGCCGGCAGTCGCGGGGGCACTTTTCAGGTGCGTGTCGAGGGTCGAAGTAGTCATGGCGACTCCGTGTTGATTCGGCGAGAACGGACGGTCAGTGTTGTAGGGTGGGTTAGGCGCCTTGATCGATCGCGAAAACGATCCGATTTGCGCTGCGCCGTAACCCACCAAGGCGACGACTCGGTGTTACGTCTGCGGGGTTAGGCGCCTCGGCCCATGGCGGTGTGTCAGTGCCTGATGAGCGGCGCCTGACCCAGCCTACCGATAGCCCGCGCGCTTCATTTCGCGCGCCGTGGACTGCTGGGCCGCCATGAGCGCCTGGTCGACCGACATGTGGCCGGTGAGCGCCGCAGTGAACTGCATGCCGACCTGGGTGCCGATGGCCTGGAACTCGGGGATGGTGACCAACTGGATACCCACATAGGGCACCGGCTTGAGCGTCGGATTCGCCGGGTCGGCCTGCTTCAGGGACTCCAGGGTGACCTTGGCGAACGGCGCGGCCGCCATGTAGGCGTCGCTGTAGGTGGAGGCGCGGGTGCCCGGCGGCACGTTGGCTACGCCATCGGTCTCGGCGACCAGCTTGGCGTACTCCTGAGACGTGGCCCAGGCGCTGAAGAGTTTGGCCGCGGCCTTGGACTTGGAGCTGGTGGGAATCCCCAGCGCCCAGGAATACAACCAGGCCGAGCCCTTGTCGGTGACCTGCTGCGGCGCATGGCTGAAGCCAACCTTATCGGCGACCTTGCTCTGGCTGCTGTCGGTG
>JBFKAF010000919.1:0-1396 GCA_041621735.1 Pseudomonas sp. | reverse complement strand
GGCATCACTACCCGCGACATCTACCTGGGTGTGGCGCCCTTCATCGCCCTGCAGCTGCTCGGCCTGGCCCTGGTGTTTCATTTTCAGGAACTGGCCACCTGGCTGCCCAACGAGGTGTATGGCGGGCCGTAAGTCCTACCGCTCCCCGAGCCGCCCGACAGGCCCTCGGGGAACGCCTTGCCTCCAGCGCGCGGCGGCTCCCATAATCCCTCGCATCACCCAGTGGAACCCCAGCTGCCATGGCCATATCCCGCGACGACCTCGACCAGCACGGCCTGATCGTCGGCGTGTCTCCCGAGCGTTTTCGCGCGGTGGCCATGCCGCTGCTGTTCGATCACCTCAACGCCCAGTGCGAGGGCACCATCGCGGTCAACCGCCAGGCACGGATCGTCTGGATCAACGACAAGTACGCCGAGAAGGTCGGCATCAGCGACCCGCGTAGCGTGCTCGGCCAGGAGATCGAGCAGGTGCTGCCGGCCAGCCGCCTGCGCGAGGTGGTGGAAAGCGGCCAGCCGAGCATGCTCGATCTGATGGCCTTCGGCAGCGAGCACTTCGTGGTCACCCGTATCCCGCTGCGCGACGAGGACGGCACCCTGGTCGGCGCCCTGGGCTTCGTGTTGTTCGACCGCGCCCGCCACCTGAAGCCGCTGATGGCCAAGTACAACAGCCTGCAGAGCCAGTTGCTCGCCACCCAGAACGAACTGGCCAAGGCCCGCCGTGCGCGCTACACCATCGCCGGTTTTATCGGCGCCAGCGCCGCCGCCAGCGAGGTCAAGCGCCAGGCCCGGCGCGCCGCGCAACTGGACGCCACGGTGCTGCTGCGCGGCGAGACCGGCACCGGCAAGGAGCTGCTGGCCCAGGGCATCCACAACCTGTCGCCGCGGGCCAACGGCCCCTTCGTCGCGGTCAACGTCGCCGCCATCCCCGAGACCCTGGTCGAGGCCGAGCTGTTCGGCACCGCTCCCGGCGCCTTCACCGGCGCCGACCGTAAGGCGCGCATCGGCAAGTTCGAGGTGGCCAACGGCGGCACCCTGTTCCTCGACGAGATCGGCGACCTGCCGTTGGCGCTGCAGGCCAAGCTGCTGCGCGTACTGCAGGAGCAGGAGGTCGAGCCGCTCGGCTCGAATCAGGTCAAGCCGCTCAACGTGCGGGTGATCGCCGCCACCCATATCGACCTGGAAGCCAAGGTCGCCGCCGGCCAGTTCCGCGACGATCTCTACTACCGCCTCAACGTGCTGGCCCTGCACGTGCCGCCGCTGCGCGAGCGCCGCGAGGACATTGCCACCCTGGTCGAGCACCTGCTCGACGATATCGCCAACCGCTCCGGCCAGGCGCCCATGGAACTGAGCCACGAGGCCCTGGCCCTGCTCGGCCGGCAAGCCTGGAAAGGCAACGT
>JBFKAF010000918.1:0-1398 GCA_041621735.1 Pseudomonas sp. | reverse complement strand
GCTGGAGCACGTCGGCGCCGGTAAGGTGCTGGTGACCAGCGATGCCCAGGTGATTCGCGAGGCCGATCGCGTGGTGTTCCCCGGGGTCGGCGCGATCCGCGATTGCATGGCCGAGATCCGTCGCCTGGAGTTCGATGCGCTGGTGCGCGAAGTCAGTCAGGATCGTCCGTTTCTCGGTATCTGCGTGGGCATGCAGGCACTGCTGGAACGCAGCGAGGAGAACGACGGGGTCGATTGCATCGGCCTGTTCCCCGGTCAGGTGCGCTTCTTCGGCAAGGACATGCTGGAAGACGGTGAGCGGCTGAAAGTGCCGCACATGGGTTGGAACGAGGTGACGCAGGCGGTGAAGCACCCGCTGTGGCACGAGATTCCCGACCAGGCGCGCTTCTACTTCGTGCACAGCTACTACGTCGAGGCCGGCAAGTCGCAGCAGGTGGTGGGCCGTGGTCACTACGGCAAGGATTTCGCCGCGGCGCTGGCCGATGGTTCGCGCTTCGCCGTGCAGTTCCATCCAGAGAAGAGCCACAGCCATGGCCTGCAGTTGTTGCAGAACTTCGTCGCCTGGGATGGTCGCTGGTAGATGGGCCGGAACAACAGCAAGGCGCCGATCCTGAGTCTGGAAACCGCCCAGGAGCAAGCCGCAGTGGCCTGCATCAAGCAGTTTCTGGAGGAGCGCTTCGAGCTTGAGCTGGGCTCGTTCGAGGCCCAGGAAGTGCTCGATCTGTTCGCCCGCGAAGTGGCGCCACATTTCTACAACAAGGCGATTGCCGATGTGCAGACGCACCTGGCCGACAGGTTTCTGAGCATCGAAAGCGACTTGTGGGCGCTCGAGAAGAGCTGACCCTGCACCGATCCCGATTTTTCAATTTACCAGTTTGAGCAGGTTCGACTGATGCTGATTATCCCCGCTATCGATCTCAAGGACGGCGCCTGCGTGCGTCTGCGCCAGGGCCGCATGGACGACTCCACGGTGTTCTCCGATGACCCGGTGAGCATGGCCGCCAAGTGGGTGGACGGCGGCTGCCGGCGCCTGCACCTGGTCGACCTGAATGGCGCCTTCGAAGGTCAGCCGGTCAACGGCGAGGTGGTCACCGCGATTGCCAAGCGCTACCCGCGGTTGCCGATCCAGATCGGCGGCGGCATTCGTTCGCTGGAAACCATCGAGCACTACGTCAAGGCCGGGGTCAGCTACGTGATCATCGGCACCAAGGCGGTCAAGCAGCCGGAGTTCGTGGCCGAGGCGTGCAAGGCCTTTCCGGGCAAGGTGATCGTCGGCCTGGACGCCAAGGACGGTTTCGTCGCCACCGACGGTTGGGCCGAGATCAGCACGGTGCAGGTGATCGACCTGGCCAAGCGTTTCGAGGCCGACGGCGTCAGCGCCATCGTCTACACCGACAT
>JBFKAF010000917.1:0-1404 GCA_041621735.1 Pseudomonas sp. | reverse complement strand
CAGCCTGACCCTGGCCGACCAAGCCAGCGAGCCCTACGAGGCCCCGCCATTGGTGATTACTTCCGGGCGGCAAGCCGAGCCACAACGCCAAGCCACCGCCGCGACCACGCTCTTCACCCGCCAGGACATCGAGCGCCTGCAAGTGCGCAGCGTGCCCGAACTGCTCAACCGCGTGCCCGGTGTCTCGATCGTGCAGAACGGCGGTCGCGGCAGCCTGACCAGCGTATTTATGCGTGGCGCCAACTCCAACCAGACCTTGGTCCTGGTCGATGGCGTACGCCTCAATGCCGCCGCGAGCGGCCTGGCTCGCCTTGAATTCCTCAGCCCCGAACAGATCGAGCGGGTCGAAGTGGTGCGCGGCCCACGCTCGGCACTTTATGGCGCCGACGCCATTGGTGGCGTCATCCAGATTTTCACCCGCCGCGGTGAAGCAGGCCTACAACCACGCGTGCGCCTGGCCGCAGGCACCCAGCAGAGCTTTGAACGCAGCCTCGGCCTGTCTGGTGGCGACGAGCAGACTCGCTTCGACCTCGGTGCCAGCCTCGACGAATCTGCGGGTTTCGATCGTTCCAACGATGCTCGCGGTCGCGATGCCGACCATGATGGCTTGCGCCGCCAGGCACTCAACCTGAGCCTGGATCACCGCTTCAACGATCAGCTGAAAGGTGGTTTTAACCTACTCGATCAACGCGGCGAGACTGAGTACGACGATCTTTTCAGCTTTGTACCGGGCAACCCCAGCGAACGCTTCAGTGTCTCCAGCGTCGCCGGTCACCTGGAGGCCCAGCTTCTGGACGCCTGGAGCAGCCGCCTTGAACTGGGCCACACCGAGGACAAGAGCGACAACCGCGATGAGTTCAACGCCTTCAATGTCTTCAGCTTCAATACCTACCGCGACTCCGCCAGCTGGCTGAACACCCTGCGCCTGGGCGACACCCAGCAACTGCTGCTGGGGGCGGATTGGTATGAAGATCGCCTGACCAGCAGCACCGTTTTCAGCGAAACCGAACGCTGGAACCAGGCCGCGTTCATCCAGCATCGCTACCAGGGTGACGGCTTCGCCACAGAGCTGGGCCTGCGCCACGACGACAACGAGCAGTTCGGCAGCGAGAATACCGCCAACGCCGCCCTAACCCTCAATCTCAGCCAGCAGCTGGACCTAATCCTCAGCTATGGCGAAGGCTTCCACGCACCGACCTTCAACGACCTGTACCTTGATCTTCCCCAATTTCTCTTAAGCGACAACCCTGACCTCTCCCCGGAACACTCGAAGACCTACGAAGTGCAGTTGCGCGGCGAGCACCTGGAAACGGTCTGGAGCCTGGCGGCCTACCGCACCGAAGTGAAGGACTTGATTACCGTGGTCAGCGACCCCGTGACCTTCGTCAGCCAGCCGCAGAACGT
>JBFKAF010000916.1:0-1405 GCA_041621735.1 Pseudomonas sp. | reverse complement strand
GCGCGCTTCGGCAGCCTAGCGTTTCGCCAGCAGGGTGCGGGCGAAGATCAGGGTGCCGAGGCCCCAGGCGCCATTGAGTAGAAAGCCGATCAGAAACCGTCCCGGCAGCTGCGCCGGGTCGAAGCCCAGGCCCTTGAGCGGGAACACCACCAGCAGCGCCACGCTGGTCAGGGCGATGCCGCCGAACAGCAGGCCCTTGAACCAGGGCTGTGCCTGGTCCGCCTGCCAGCGCAGCAGGCTGAGCATCAATACGCCCCACACGCCGCCCCAGAACGACGCGGAGATCCACGCCGGAACGCCCAGTGGGGCGCTGGCGCCGAGGTTGAAGGGGGCGAACGGCACCACGCCATAGGCATGTAGCAGGCCCAGCACGGGCTGGTGGAAGAATGGCACGGCGAGAAAACCGGCAACGAAGAACAGGCTCAGACGTAGCATCGGCAATATCCAGGGACAGAGAGGTGTTAGCCGATTCTGCCCTAACTGCATAAGATGGCGATAAGCAATTGTCAGGACTGTCGGCGGCTCGCGTCTGTAACAAAAACGCCTGGGCGTTCTCTACAGTCTATATCCGCCAAGGAACGTACCGTGCACGCCATGCTCCCCCTGCTCGACCAACTCGCTTTCCCGGCCATCCGCCGGGGTGTGTTGGAAGCCTTACAGATCAACCTGACCTACCGCTGCAACCAGCGCTGCCTGCATTGCCACGTGAACGCGGGGCCGACCCGAACCGAGGCGATGACCGATGAGAGCCTGGCGCTGCTGCATCGGGTGATCGACGCGCATCCGGTGCATACCCTGGACCTGACCGGCGGCGCGCCGGAAATGCACCCGCGCTTTCGCGAGATAGTCGCCCATGCCCGTCGCGAAGGCCTGCGGGTCATCGACCGTTGCAACCTGACCATCCTCAGTGAGCCGGGCTATGAGGACCTGGCCGGGTTTCTCGCCGAGCAGGGCGTGGAAGTCACCGCCTCCTTGCCCTGCTATTCGCGCGATAACGTCGACAAGCAGCGCGGCGAGGGCGTGTTCGACGCCAGTATCCGGGGCCTGCAGCGGCTCAATGCGCTGGGTTACGGTCAGGCGGACAGCGGCTTGATCCTCAACCTGGTGTACAACCCGCAAGGCGCGAGCCTGCCGCCGCCGCAGCAGCAGCTCGAAGCCGACTACAAAAGCCATCTGGCGGAAGACTTCGGCATTCATTTCAATCACCTGCTGACCATCACCAATCAGCCCATCGCCCGCTTCGGCAGCACCCTGGTCAGCAAGGGTCAGTTCAACGCCTACATGCAACTGCTGCGCGACAGCTACCGCCCGGAAAACCTCGCCGGGGTGATGTGCCGCAGCCTGGTCAGCGTCGACTGGCAGGGCTATCTGTATGACTGCGATTTCAACCAGATGCTCGACCTGC
>JBFKAF010000915.1:0-1406 GCA_041621735.1 Pseudomonas sp. | reverse complement strand
CCTTGGCCAGGTCCGCGGCGTGTGCAGCGATCTTGTAGGTGATCACACCGCGCTTGACATCCTCGCGATTCGGCAGGCCGAGGTGCTCTTTTGGCGTGACGTAGCAGAGCATTGCGGTGCCATACCACCCGATCATCGCCGCGCCGATGCCCGAGGTGATGTGGTCGTAACCGGGGGCGATGTCGGTGGTCAGCGGGCCGAGGGTGTAGAACGGCGCCTCGTCGCAGCATTCCAGCTGCTTGTCCATGTTCTCCTTGATCAGCTGCATCGGCACGTGGCCGGGGCCTTCGATCATCACCTGGACGTCGTGTTTCCAGGCGATCTTGGTCAGCTCGCCGAGGGTTTCCAGCTCGCCGAACTGCGCCTCGTCGTTGGCGTCGGCAATCGAGCCGGGACGCAGGCCGTCGCCCAGCGAGAAGCTGACGTCGTAGGCCTTCATGATCTGGCAGATGTCTTCGAAGTGGGTGTAGAGGAAGTTTTCCTTGTGGTGCGCCAGGCACCACTTGGCCATGATCGAACCGCCACGCGAGACGATGCCGGTGACCCGCTTGGCGGTCATCGGCACGTAGCGCAACAATACCCCGGCGTGGATGGTGAAGTAGTCCACGCCCTGCTCGGCCTGCTCGATCAGGGTGTCGCGGAACAGCTCCCAGGTCAGGTCCTCGGCGACCCCGCCGACCTTCTCCAGGGCCTGGTAGATCGGCACGGTGCCGATCGGCACCGGGCTGTTGCGGATGATCCACTCGCGGGTCTCGTGGATGTGCTTGCCGGTGGACAGGTCCATCACCGTATCGGAGCCCCAGCGGATGCCCCAGGTCAGCTTGGCCACTTCTTCCTCGATCGAGGAACCCAGCGCCGAGTTGCCGATGTTGCCGTTGATCTTCACCAGGAAGTTGCGGCCGATGATCATCGGCTCCAGTTCCACGTGGTTGATGTTCGCCGGGATGATGGCGCGGCCGCGGGCGATCTCCTCGCGGACGAACTCGGCGGTGATCTCCTTGGGAATACTGGCGCCGAAGCTGTGGCCGGCGTGCTGCTGATCGAGCAGACCGGCGGCGCGGGCCTCGGCCAGTTTCATGTTCTCGCGGATGGCGACGTATTCCATCTCCGGAGTGATGATGCCCTGACGCGCGTAGTGCATCTGGCTGACGTTCTTGCCGGCTTTGGCCCTGCGCGGGTTGCGCACGTGGGCGAAGCGCATGGCGGTCAGTTCGGGATTGCTCAGACGCTCCTGACCGAAGTTGGAACTCAGGCCGTCGAGCAGCTCGGTGTCGTCACGGTCGGCGATCCAGGCCGAGCGCACGTCGGCCAGGCCCTGGCGCACATCGATGCTCACGTTCGGATCGGTATAGGGGCCGGAGGTGTCGTAGACCACCACCGGCGCGTTGATCTCGCCGCCCCCCTCT
>JBFKAF010000914.1:0-1409 GCA_041621735.1 Pseudomonas sp. | reverse complement strand
GGCGTCGCCGGCGAACAGCGCGTCGGCGACGGCTTGCTTGCCTTGGCCGAGGGCGCAGATCAGGCCGAGGGCGTTGAGGTAGCTGGGCATCAGGAACCTTCTTCGGCGGCAAGTGCGCTGACCCGATAACTCAGGCCGCGCGTGGTCTTCAGGGTGAAATTCAGCGCTGCACGGTAGCCGATCTGCCACGCCGGGTTAAGTCGGCGCTGACCATCGGCTGCGATCTGCCAGCTGCCCGCAGGGTAGTAACGCGCCAGAGCGGCGCCTGGCGTCAGGGCGAACAGCAGGGCGGCGAACAGTTCGCGGGCTTCGCCATTCGGCGGCAGCAGGCCGTCGTTGCGCCATTCGCCTGCGCTCAGCTGTTGCCGGGCCAGTGGCACGCCAAGCGGGTCGAACAGCGACCAGCGCAGGGCGGCGTCCTCGCGCTGCAGCACCAGCAGCCAATCCTGCTCCTGGCCGGCCTGCTCGCGGCGAATATGCAGCGACAGCGGCAGCTCCGTGACCAGCTGCGCCGGTGCGAGTGGCAGCGGGGTGCGCGCGGCGCAGGCGCCGAGCAGCAGGCACAGGCCGATTATTAGGGCGCGGATCATTGAGCGACTGGCTCCAGCGGCTTGCGCGCCACCACATTGACCAGGGTCTCGTCGCGCTGACCGAAGGGCTTGGGCTGGCGCAGCCCCCAGCGCTCCAAGAGGCCGAAGTCCTTGGCGCGGCTCCACCACGGGTAGGGGTAGGCGACGTTCGCCTCGGCGAACACGAAGCCCTGCTCGCGCAGCATGGCCAGGTATTGCTCGGCGCTCTTCTGCACCTGCATCGGATGGCGGAACAGCCAGCGGATCACCCAGGTGTCGATGTAGAACTGGGTCGACTCGGCGAACAGCAGCAGGCCGCCGGGCTTGAGCACTCGCCAGAACTCGGCCAGGGCCTGCTCCTGCTCGACCAGATGGTGGAAGGTCTGGTGGCAGAACAGCAGGTCGACGCTGGCATCGCTCAGCTGGATCGCCGCGCAGTCGCTGGCGATCAGCTGCACGTCCAGGCCCAGGCGCTCGGCCTCGGCGCGCGAGCAGGCGAGGCTGTGCGGGTCGGCATCCAGGCCGATCAGCTGTGCCGGCTGGAAGGCGGCGCCGAGCAGGCCGAAGGATTTGCCCTGGCCGCAGCCGGCATCCAGCAGCACCGGCGCGCTGGGCAGCGGCGCGTCGATCAGACGCTTGAGGTCGTCGATCGCCACGCGCAGCACGTGGTGCTGCCAGACATGGCTCTGCAGAAACCAGAAACCGAACGAGGTCTCTTCGACATAGGTGGTGGAGGCGCGGTTCATTGACAGTCCTTATCAAACCGCGGCACAGCGCGCGGCGGGCACCCGTCGATGGCGGGGATGGTCACTGGGCGGCCGAGCTGGTCCCGGCCAGTGG
>JBFKAF010000913.1:0-1413 GCA_041621735.1 Pseudomonas sp. | reverse complement strand
CTGGGTGTAGGCGGTGACCTGCATGCCGGCGCCGCCGCCCTTGTTGATCATCGGGATGAATTCTTCGCCCATCAGCTCGTTGAACTCGTCGGCGTGGACGTTGATGGCCACCTTGCCGCTGCCGGCCCCGGGCAGCCCATCGTCGATGCCGAACTTGTAGATGTGGCCGGCGACCGATACCAGGTCGCTGAACATCGAGTTGCCCACGGCTGCGGCCACCTCGGTATCGGAGAGGGCGTCGAGCCCGACGTAGACCACGGCGCGTTTGCGGATGACCTGCATCCAATCGAAGATCGGCCGTGGATCCTCCAGGTCTTGGTAGTTCGGCGAAAGCAGCTCGGCGATCCGCCCGGTGGTGAGTTTCTCCAGCAGCGGCAGGAGCGATGCCACGATCTTGTCGAAGTAAGTCTTGTCATACCGAACCGCTGACCGCAGGCCGTCCATGACCGGATCGGAGATGCGTTGCTGGGTGAGGTACATGTCAATGGCCACCACGCGCAGCGGCCGGTCCTTCATGGCGAAACTGAGGGTCTTACGGTCGATCTTGCCCTCGATCGCCACGATGGACTCCCAGGCCTTGGGGTCGTGCTCGGCGAAGTATTTCTGGGCGTACTCGACGAACAGCGCATCGATGTTGATCACGTGCTTGAGGATCTGTTCGTAGTCTGGGCGCCGGCCGAGCGCGACCAGGGCACGGGCGATGATGTTGACGAAGCGCCAGGCGAATTCGCGGAAGGCCGCGGAATTGCCCTCGCCGGACAGTTGACCGGCGACCCGGGTTGCGACCTCCGAGATGCGGCCAAACCGCCCCACGGCGTTGTAGCGCGCCGAATGGTCCGGCCACCCCAGGTGGAAGACATAGAACTCGTCCAGCCGGCCGGCGCGCTTGCACTCGACGTACATGCGTTTGAGGAGGTCGGCGTCGCCTTTGGGGTCGAAGACGATCACCACTTCGTGCTGCCCACCGCGTTTGCGACGAATGTCCTGCGTGATGAACAGTTCGGCCAGCCGGGTCTTGCCGACCCGCGTGGTTCCTAGCACGAGCGAGTGACCAACGCGCTCGCCCAGGGGCAGGCTGACGTCATGTTCGCTCGGCTCAATGCCGTGGATGCGCGGCAGGCCTCCAACTGGGGGAAGCGGGCGTGCCGGGTTGAGGGGTACGTCCCAAGCAGTTGCCTTGGCCAACAGGTTCAGCGGGAAAGGGGCGAACTCCAGGCGTGCCTCGAGGCGCCGGGCATGCTGATACAGCGGGGTCGGTTCGACGTAAGGAGCGAATTTAGGCAGGTATGTGTCCATGAGGCGCTGGGTGTGCTTCTGGGTCCAGCGGAAGCCCTTGCCAATGAAGAGCCGCTCATTGCTGACCGGCATGTCCTTGCTGGTCATGGTGTAGTGGGGCAGCCGACGGATGTTGCG
>JBFKAF010000912.1:0-1413 GCA_041621735.1 Pseudomonas sp. | reverse complement strand
GACTCTGTTCCTCGAGTACGCCGGTCGTGAAGCATCCGCAGCCCCCGCTTGTGGTTATGCATCGTTGCACGCCGAACAGCAGGCAAAACTGCTGCAAGACGCCTTTACTGTTTAACGCCTTCGCGCAAGAGGCGGCCTGAGGCCGCCTCGTAGAAGAAACCGAATTTAAGGAACCTCACACAATGGCTATCGAGATCAAAGCCCCTACTTTCCCGGAATCGGTTGCCGACGGCACCGTTGCGACCTGGCACAAGAAGCCCGGGGATGCGGTTAAGCGTGACGAACTGATCGTCGACATCGAAACCGACAAGGTGGTGATGGAAGTCTTGGCCGAAGCGGACGGCGTGCTCGCTGAGATCGTCAAGAACGAAGGCGACACCGTGCTTAGCGGTGAACTGTTGGGCAAGCTGACCGAAGGTGGTGCGGCTACTGCACCTGCCGCTGCTGCCGCTCCGGCAGCCGCATCGGCAGCACCTGCCGCTGCCGGCGAGGATCAAATCCTTTCGCCCGCTGCGCGCAAGCTGGCGGAAGAAAATGGCATCGACCCGAACAGCATTGCCGGCTCGGGTAAGGGCGGGCGCGTGACCAAGGAAGATGTAGTCGCCGCCGTTGAAGCCAAGAAGAACGCTCCGGCTGCAGCGCCTGCGGCCAAGCCGGCTGCAAGCACCGCCGCCGCACCAGTGCTCGCCGCTGGCGATCGTGTCGAGAAGCGCGTGCCGATGACGCGGCTGCGTGCCAAGGTTGCCGAGCGTTTGGTTGAAGCTCAGTCGAACATGGCGATGCTGACCACCTTCAACGAAGTCGACATGACTGAAGTCATGGCCCTGCGTTCGAAGTACAAGGACCTGTTCGAGAAGTCCCACAACGGCGTGCGCCTGGGCTTCATGTCGTTCTTCGTCAAGGCCGCTACCGAGGCGCTGAAGCGTTTCCCCGCAGTCAACGCCTCGATTGACGGCACCGACATCGTGTATCACGGCTATGCCGACATCGGCGTTGCGGTGTCCAGTGATCGTGGTCTGGTGGTTCCAGTTCTGCGTAACGCCGAGCTGATGAGCCTGGCTGAAATCGAAGGCGGCATCGCCACCTTCGGTAAGAAAGCCCGCGACGGCAAGTTGTCGATGGACGACATGACTGGCGGTACGTTCACCATCACCAACGGTGGTACATTCGGTTCGATGATGTCGACCCCGATCGTCAACCCACCACAGGCGGCCATTCTGGGCATGCACAACATCCTGCAGCGTCCAATGGCGATCAACGGTCAAGTGGTTATCCGTCCGATGATGTACCTCGCACTGTCCTACGATCACCGTTTGATCGATGGCAAAGAAGCCGTGACCTTCCTGGTTACTATCAAGAACCTGCTGGAAGACCCGGCTCGTCTGCTGCTGGATATCTGATTTCGTAGGTGGG
>JBFKAF010000911.1:0-1415 GCA_041621735.1 Pseudomonas sp. | reverse complement strand
TTGTTGCCGCGCAACAGGCCGGCAAAGGCGTATTCGGACAGGCTGTCCGGCACCGGCGTGACCGCGCCGAGAATGGTCGCCGGATCGGCGCCCAGGGCCACCGCTACCGGGTAGGGGCGATCAGGAAACTTCTCGCACCAGTCGCGAAAGTCCAGGGCGCCGCCGCGGTGGCTCAACCAGCGCATGATCAGCTTGTTGCGGCCGATCACCTGCTGGCGGTAGATACCGAGGTTCTGTCGCTCCTTGTTCGGGCCCTTGGTGACGGTCAGACCCCAGGTAATCAGCGGCGCGACGTCGCCGGGCCAGCAGGTCTGTACCGGCAACTTGCCCAGGTCGACGTCGTCGCCCTCCTCGATCACCTCCTGGCAGGGCGCGTCTTTCAGCACCTTGGGCGCCATGGCCAGCACCTTCTTGAAGATCGGCAGCTTGGACCAGGCGTCTTTCAGACCTTTCGGTGGCTCAGGCTCCTTGAGGAAGGCCAGCAGCTTGCCGATTTCGCGCAACTCGCCGACGTCCGCCGCGCCCATGCCTAGCGCCACCCGCTGCGGCGTACCGAACAGATTGCCGAGCACCGGCATGTCGAAGCCCGTGGGATTTTCGAACAGCAGCGCCGGGCCGCCCTTGCGCAGGGTGCGGTCGCAGATCTCGGTCATTTCCAACACCGGGGACACCGCTGTTTGAATGCGTTTGAGCTCGCCGCGCTGTTCCAGGCCACGGATAAAATCGCGCAGATCGCGATACTGCATGCAAAAGCCTCGTGTCGGGGCAGTCCAGTCGAGGCGCAAAGTTTAGCGCCGAAGTCGGTCATGCTGAAGGTTCAAGCGAAGTGCAGACATACAAAAGCCGGGTTTCCCCGGCCTTTGCGCTACCGACTCGAGTTACTTGCGACGCATCGACAAGAAGAACTCTTCGTTGGTCTTGGTTGCCTTCAGCTTGTCGGTGAGGAACTCGATAGCGGCGATTTCGTCCATCGGGTGCAGCAACTTGCGCAGAATCCACATGCGCTGCAGTTCGTCCTCGGCGGTCAGCAACTCTTCGCGGCGGGTACCGGAACGGTTGATGTTGATCGCCGGGAACACACGCTTCTCGGCGATACGACGATCCAGCGGCAGCTCCATGTTGCCGGTGCCCTTGAATTCCTCGTAGATCACTTCATCCATCTTCGAGCCGGTTTCCACCAGCGCGGTGGCGATGATGGTCAGCGAACCGCCCTCCTCGATGTTGCGCGCGGCACCGAAGAAACGCTTGGGCTTCTCCAGGGCATGGGCATCGACACCACCGGTGAGGACCTTGCCGGAGCTCGGGATCACGGTGTTGTAGGCACGCGCCAGACGAGTGATGGAGTCGAGCAGGATGACCACATCCTTCTTGTGCTCGACCAGACGCTTGGCCTTCTCGATGACCATCTCGGCGAC
>JBFKAF010000910.1:0-1415 GCA_041621735.1 Pseudomonas sp. | reverse complement strand
TGACCGAGGTGGCGATGTTGAACGAGGGCACGCCCATGTTGCGCAGGCGGGTCAGGGTTTCCGCGGCGCTGTTGGTGTGCAGGGTCGACATCACCATGTGCCCGGTCTGCGCCGCCTTGATCGCAATGGAGGCGGTGTCCAGGTCGCGGATCTCGCCGACCATGATGATGTCCGGGTCCTGACGCAGGAAGGCGCGCAGCGCGGCGGTGAAGTCCATCCCCTGTTTCGGGTTGACGTTGACCTGGTTGATGCCTTCCAGGTTGATCTCCACCGGGTCTTCGGCGGTGGAGATATTCACGTCCACGGTATTGAGGATGTTCAGGCCGGTGTACAGCGACACCGTCTTGCCGGAGCCGGTCGGCCCGGTCACCAGAATCATGCCCTGCGGTTGCTTGAGCGCGGTCATGTACAGGTCTTTCTGCTCGGGCTCGTAGCCGAGCGCATCGATGCCCATCTGCGCGCTGGAGGGGTCGAGAATCCGCATCACGATCTTCTCGCCCCACAGCGTCGGGCAAGAGCTGACGCGAAAGTCGATCGATTTGGATTTCGAGATGCGCATCTTGATCCGGCCATCCTGCGGCTTGCGCCGCTCGGAAATATCCAGCGCCGCCATCACCTTCAAGCGGGCGGAAATGCGCGGCGCCAGCTGGATCGGTGGACGGGCGATCTCATGCAGAATGCCGTCGGTACGAAAGCGCACCCGGTAGACCTTCTCGTAAGGCTCGAAGTGCAAATCCGAGGAGCCGCTTTTGATCGCGTCCAGCAGCATCTTGTTGACGAAGCGCACCACCGGCGCGTCGTCGGAGTCCTGGGTGACCCCGTCATCCTTGTTCTCATCCACCGCCTGCACGTCCAGGCCGTCCAGGTCGACGTCGGCCAGATCCTCCAGGCCGCTGTTGGCCGCGTCGAAGAACTTGTCGATGGCCTCGCCGAGCTTGTCGTCTTCCACCAGCAGCGCTTCGGTGCTGATGCCGGTGCTGAACTGGATGTCGGTGACCGCCTGGTGGTTGGTCGGGTCGGACAGGGCGACGAACAGCTTGTTGCCGCGCCGGTACAGCGGCAGCACGCGGTGCTGGCGGCACAGCTTCTCGCTGACCAAGTCATGCGGCTGGCTGTCCCGGTCTATGGCCTTGAGGTCGCACAGCGGCACACCAAACTGCTCGGAAGCCATTTCCGCCACGGCCCGGCTACTGGCCAGCTTGTTCTGCACCAGGTAGGACACCAGCGGGATTTTATTACGCAACGCCTGGGCCTGGGCCTGGCCGGCGGCGCGTTCATCCAGCAGCTCGGCCGTGACCAGTTGCCGAGCCAGGCCTGTCAAGTTAGGGGCTTCGTTCATTAATGCTCTGCTAATCGAAGGGAGGCGGATGTTGCAAACTTATAGCCTAATAACGCGCCAAGCCCAAGTGCGGCAG
>JBFKAF010000909.1:0-1415 GCA_041621735.1 Pseudomonas sp. | reverse complement strand
TGCTGGCAGCTGCTGCAGTGCCCGCCCTGCGTAAAAACTTGAAAAACCGCCCCTCTCCCACGCTTAACTAAAGAATCGACCCCTCACCTTGTCAAGGATTTGTCGCATCAATATCAAGTCGACATCAGATTTTTTATCGCTTTGTTTTTAATTAATTTTTTTATACAAAATGGCATTTAACCATCATCCCTTACAACATTTGGGCAATATCAGCGCTCGCAGGTGAGCGCCCCGTACGAGCGAGAGACCCGTGCGATAAACGGATAAAACGTACAAGAACGACGGACGCTTGAGCGGGCACCTCACCAGCCACGGGCCGTGCGGCTTCATCCCAACAACCTAGCGGTTGTAGCGTGTCCCCCGCGCGCAGCGCCCTTGCCGAGCGGTACTACTCATGCAGGCTGCTTGCTTTGTGCCAAACCGGGTAGCCCCTGCAGTTGAGCGTCAACCTGCTTAATGATGTAAGCCCCGATCGGGATGGCCGAGGTCGCCGCCGGGGACGGCGCATTGCAGACGTTGACGCTGCGTCGGGTATTGCGGAACAGGAAATCCTCGATCAGCTTGCCGTCCTTTGAAACCGCCTGGGCGCGCACGCCAGCCGGGTACGGCTTGAGATCCTGCAGCGTGAGACTGGGGCAGTACTTGCGTACTTGCTGCAGGTAGCCGCGTTTGAACAGCGAGTTCTTCATCTCGATCAGACCGGGGCGCAGATTGTCCTTGAGCACTTTGAGGATGCCCGGATCGCTGAGCATGGCGAAGGTATCGCTCAGGGAGATGTCGCGCTTGCGGTAGCCCTCACGCTTGAGTGCCAGCACCGCATTCGGCCCCACGGTCACGCTGCCATCGATCATGCGGGTCAGGTGTACGCCGAGAAACGGCATCGATGGGTCCGGAATCGGGTAGATCAGGTGATTGACGATCTGGTTGTGCTGCTGTGGCAACAGGAAGTACTCGCCGCGGAACG
This sequence comes from Pseudomonas sp., assembly GCA_041621735.1. Classification (GTDB taxonomy): domain Bacteria; phylum Pseudomonadota; class Gammaproteobacteria; order Pseudomonadales; family Pseudomonadaceae; genus Aquipseudomonas. The sequence goes on along the minus strand of JBFKAF010000909.1, from coordinate 451 downwards.
GGCAGATGCTGAAGCCAGGCTCCAGCCCGAGCATGCGCACCGTGCGGTCGGCCATCAACCCCGAACAGCTGACCATAAAGCGCCCGCTGTAATCGCCGGTCTCGGTGTGCACCCGCATCTCGTTCGGCAGCTCCTGCAGGCCGCTGACTTCAACACCGTAACGAATCTCGCCGCCGTGCTTCTGGAATTCACGGGCCATGGCCGCGGTGACCTCGGCATAGTCGACGATGCCGCTGGAGGGCACGAAGATCGCACCGATCCCGCTGATGTTCGGTTCGCGCTCCTTGAGCTGCGCGGCGGACAACCACTCGCGCTCCAGGCCATTGGCTGCGCTGCGCTGCCACAACGCACGCATGCGCTGCATCTCCACCTCATTGGTGGCGACCAGCAACTTGCCGCACTCCTCGTAGGCAATGCCTTGCGCATCACAGAACGCCTTGGTGGCGCGATT
>JBFKAF010000908.1:0-1420 GCA_041621735.1 Pseudomonas sp. | reverse complement strand
TCGAAGTTGCCTTCCACGGCGATGTTATGAATGTTCTCGCCGAGGATGGTGGTCATCTGTCGACGCTGCACCTCGGATACGCGGTTGTGCGGGTGCAGGATGAAGATATCGACGTTGTCACAGGCCTTGCAGCCTTCGATGGCCGCCGAGCCGGTATCACCACTGGTGGCACCCATGATCACCACGCGCTCGTTGCGCTTGGCCAGCACATAATCGAGCAGACGACCGAGCAACTGCAGGGCGAAGTCCTTGAACGCCAGGGTCGGACCATGGAACAGTTCGAGCACCCACTCGTTACCATTCAACTGACGCAACGGCGCCACGGCGTTATGGGCGAATACCCCGTAGGTTTCCTCGAGAATCTTCTTGAACTCGGCATCCGGGATGCTGCCGGTGACGAACGGACGCATCACCCGGAAGGCCAGCTCGTGATAAGGCAAGCCGGCCCAGGAGGCGATCTCCTCCTGGGTGAAGCGCGGCAGGTTTTCCGGCACATACAGACCGCCATCGCTGGCCAGGCCAGCCAACAGCACGTCTTCGAAATTCAGGGCCGGTGCCTGGCCGCGGGTACTGATATAGCGCATGGTTGCAAACCTTCGGTGTGAGCTGTGGGCGACACACTTGCCCGACCTGCGCCCAATGGCGCCTATCGCGAGCAAGGCGTCGCCGGCTGCGGCTTAATTCAACTGTTCGACGCGAATCCGCACGACATTGCCGACGACATCGCCCAACGCTTCCAGGGCGACGATCGCATCATTCATGTGCTGCTCGGTCACCCGGTGGGTGACCAGAATCATCGGCACCAGACCATCATGCTCTTCGACTTCCTTTTGCATGATCGATTCGATATTGATGCCGCGCTCCGACAGGATGCTCGCCACCTGCGCCAGCACGCCGGGCTGATCCTTGGCCTGGATACGCAGGTAGTAAGCGCTCTCGCAGGCGCCAATCGGCAGAATCGGGTGATCGGACAGCGAATCCGGCTGGAAGGCCAGGTGCGGTACGCGGTTGGTCGGATCGGTGGTCAGCGCGCGCACCACATCGACCAGGTCGGCGACGACCGAAGAGGCAGTCGGCTCCATGCCGGCGCCGGCACCGTAATACAGCGTACTGCCGGCGGCGTCGCCATTGACCATCACCGCATTCATCACGCCGTTGACGTTGGCAATCAAGCGATCGGCCGGGATCAGCGTCGGGTGCACGCGCAGCTCGATGCCCGCATCGGTACGCCGGGCCACACCCAGGTGCTTGATACGGTAGCCCAGGGCCTCGGCATAGTTGACGTCGGCCGTAGTCAGCTGGGTGATGCCTTCGGTATAGGCCTTGTCGAATTGCAGCGGAATGCCAAAGGCAATGGAAGCGAGGATGGTGAGCTTGTGCGCGGCATCGATGCCCTCCACGTCGAATGTGGGGTCGGCTT
>JBFKAF010000907.1:0-1423 GCA_041621735.1 Pseudomonas sp. | reverse complement strand
AGCGCGGTGAACCTGCTCGGCAGCGACGCGGTGCGCCAGCGCAGCTTCATCCACGCCCACGGCTCCAGCACCCCGGCCAACCGGGTCACCGAGTCCGAGCTGCTCGACCGTATCGCCGCTACCTTCGCCATCGACAGCTGGCCGGTCACCGCGGTCAAGGCGTTCGTCGGCCACTCCCTGGCCAGCGCCAGTGGCGACCAGCTGATCTCGGCCCTGGGCAGTTTCAAGTACGGCATCATTCCGGGGATCAAGACCATCGACGCGGTCGCCGACGACGTGCAGCAGCAACACCTGAGCATCGCCACCGAGGACCGTCAGCTCGGCAGCGAGGCCCTCGACGTGTGTTTCATCAACTCCAAGGGCTTCGGCGGCAACAATGCCAGCGCCCTGGTGCTGGCCCCGCACGTGGTCGACAAGATGCTGCGCAAGCGCCACGGCGCGGCCGCCTTCGACGCCTATTGCACGCGCCGCGAACAGATCCGCATCGCCGCGCAAGAGTACGACCAGCAGGCGCTGCAGGGTCAGTTGCAGATCATCTACAACTTCGGCAACGACCTGATCGACGACAAGGCCATCGAAATCGACACCGAGCGACTCACAGTGCCGGGCTTCGCCCAGCCGCTGGTATTCAAGAAGGACGATCGCTACAGCGACATGCTCGACTGAGCATCCGCGCGCAGCGCGAGGGATAGCTTGAGCGCAGCGCTAGGCTGCGCTCAAGCCAACGGATGAGCCGCTATCCCGTACGGATGCAATCCGGGGACTCTTCGAGCTTCAAGCCCTCCCCGGATCGCATCCGGGCTACCACAGCCTCTGTGCTTCAATCCAGCGCGCGGGCCAGCTGGATCAGCTCGGCGCGCCATTCGGCGGCGGCGGGCAAGGCCAGGAAGGACGGGTTGAGCAGGGACTCGCGCGCCTGGTAAGTCAATGCGTCACCCTTGAGGGTCAGCACCTCGCCACCGGCGCCTTCCAGCACGCCCTGGGCGGCGGCGGTGTCCCACTGCGAGGTCGGCGCCAGGCGCGGGTAGCAATCGGCGCTGCCTTCGGCGAGCTGACAGAACTACAGCGAGCTGCCGACGCTGGTCAGCTGCAAGTCGCCGAAGCGCTCGCTCAAGCCTTCCAGCAGACGCTCCTGGGCCGGGCTGGAATGCCGCTTGCTGGCGACCAGGGTAAAGGCGTCCTCGGGCGCCAGACGCACGCTGATCGGCCGCTCGCTGCCATCCGCCTCGGCGCGCCAGGCACCGAGGCCGGCGCCGCCGTAGTAGCAGCGCCCGTTGGCCGGGATGCCGACCACCCCGAACACCACCCGCCCCCGCTCGATCAGCGCGACGTTAACGGTGAATTCCTCCGAGCCTGCGATGAATTCCTTGGTGCCATCCAGCGGGTCGACCAGCCACCAGCGCGTCCACTGTCCGCGCTCGCT
>JBFKAF010000906.1:0-1425 GCA_041621735.1 Pseudomonas sp. | reverse complement strand
TGCTGAGCGAGCACGAGACCCAGCCGACCGGGCTGCTGGTGCTGCTCTCGGGCTTCTTCGCGATCCTCCTGGCCGGCTTCGTGGTCGCCAAGGGACCCACCTCGATCAAGTGGTTCAACACCCTGGTCGCCCCGGCGCTGGTGCTGATCATGGGCGCGATGCTCTACCTGATCCTCAGCGAGCGCAGCGTCGCCGAACTGCTGGCCCTGCCGGCCCTGGACGCGCCCTTCGCCGACAAACGGGTCAACTTCATGATCGCGGTGGAGGTGAACATGGCGGCGGGTCTGTCCTGGTGGCCCTATATCGGCAACCTGGCGCGCCTGAGCAAGAACCAGCGCACCGCCTTCTGGCCGAACATCATCGGCATCTTCGGCGCCGCGGTGCTCGGCGAGGTGGTCGGCCTAACGGCATCCGCCGCGTTGGGCGACAGCGACCCGACCATCTGGATGACCCATATCGGCGGCCTGGTGTTCGGCGTCATCGCCCTGGGCTTCGTCGCCTTCGCCAACGTCACCAGCATGATCAACATCCTCTACACCTCGATCGTCGGCCTGCGCCAGCTGGCCGGCCAGACGCTCCGGGCGATAAGGTGGGAGCTGCTGGTGGTGCTGTTCTGCGTGGCGCCGGCGATCATCGTGTTCGTCGCCCCAGGCATCTACGACGGCTTCTTCATCTTCCTGGTGTGGACCTCGGCGTTGAACAGCGCACTGGCCGGCATCGGCATTGCCGATTACTACTGCCTGCGCCGTCAACGCATGAACCTGCGGCACATCTATGCGCCCGAGGCGCAGTCGCCGTACCACTACTGGAACGGCTTCAACCCTATCGCGTTGCTGGCGCTGGTGGTTGGCTTCGGCGTCTACGTGCTGCTGTTCAACCCGCAGACCCTGGCCAACACCACGCTGTTCAGCTTCGTCTCCGCCTCGCTGCCGTCCTGCCTGCTGGCCGGGGTGGTGCACTTCGGGCTGACCCGCGCCTTCGCCACGCGCCTGGGCTGGGGTGCCTACGCGCCACGCCACAGCGCCATGAACAAACCCCTGAATCTCAATGCACAGGGCCTGAGCAATGACTAAGCGATACGACTACATCATCATCGGCGCCGGTTCGGCCGGCTGCGTGCTGGCCAACCGCCTGAGCGAGGACCCCGGCACCTCGGTGCTGGTGCTGGAGTTCGGCGGCAGCGACCGCAGCGTGCTGATCCAGATGCCCAGCGCCTTCTCCATCCCGATGAATACCAAGAAGTACAACTGGCGTTATGAGACCGAGCCGGAGCCCGGTCTCGACGGCCGGCGTGTGCATTGCCCGCGGGGCAAGGTGCTCGGCGGCTCCTCGTCGATCAACGGCCTGGTCTACATCCGTGGCCATGCCTACGACTTCGACGAATGGGAGCAGCTCGGCGCCCGCGATTGGGGCTATCGCAACTGC
>JBFKAF010000905.1:0-1433 GCA_041621735.1 Pseudomonas sp. | reverse complement strand
CTTGCCGAGCAGTGCATGCAAGTTGCCGAGGTTATCCGCCTGCAGCGTGCCGCGCTCAATCAGGTCGAGCATGTCTTTGACGCTCGCCAACTCTTCGCGAATCGCCGAACTCAGCGAGCGCATGACGCCCTGCCCCGGCCCCGTCAGGCGCTGATATTCGTCCTCCAGCATATGGTCGGTGAACGGCAGCGCCGGCAGGCCGAAAATATCTCGCAGCGACGTGACCAAAGGCCCACGGCTGTCGCTCAGGGCCACCAGGTAGAGCAACTCCTTGAGCAAACTACGCGGCGCTTCGTATTGATCGTTACCGAGCATTTGCTTGAGCTCGCGGTCGATCCGCGAGAACAGTTGCTTACGCGACTTGCGCGCCAGCAACTGGCCGTCGACCTGCGCCTGCATGGCCGCCGCGGCGATCCAGAACAACCGGCCACAGGGTGCATTGGCGTAAAGACTGTCCAGCCGCGCCATCGCACGGCCCATCAACTTCAAACTGGCTTGGGGGTTTTGCTCGCGGAGAAAGCCGAGCAGGCCGACCTGATACATCTGCCGCAACCGCCGCCCTTCGGTTGCCCTCGCCGCTGCATCCAGCGCGGCCGGAGTCGAGCGCGGCCGCGGCTGATCCAGGCGCACGCTGAAGAAGAAGCTTTCTGGCAGCAATGCCTGGCCACCGGCCTGGCGCAAGTTGTTGATCGCCGGCAGCAGCAACTCGGGCATTTCCTGGCGGTGGGCATCGACGCTTTCCAGGTAACGGCGCAGCACATGCAGCGCGTTGCTCAGCGCCGAGAGTTGCACATCGCGCTCCTCGCCGGCCCCGGTGGGAATATCCGTGGCCTGGTCGAATACTTCCTGCGCCAGCAACTCGGCACCGGTCAACTCGATCAAACTGAGGGTACCGCGCACCTGCTGCAGACTTTCCACCGCCTGCTGCAGCAGGCTGCCGTTATGCCGATCGGCAATGAACTGTTCGAGGCTCGACTCAGCCTCCTCCATGGTGGTGAACAGCTCGTTGCGCACCAAACTTAGGGACTGGACACCAGAAACCATGAGCTAGTGCGCCTCCCGCGCGGCTAAAAAGGACAGTTGCAGGTACTGCATCAGTCAGCGAACTCCGGCTTTTGCTTGCTCATATGGGCGGTCATGGCCACTCGCAGGTCGGCCGATTGCAGCATCGCGGCGTTCCAGGTGGCGATGTACTCGAGGCCATCGTCCACCCGGTGGTCGCGCATATAACGAATCATTTCCTTGGTGCCGCGTACGGCAATCGGCGATTTCGCCGCGATTTCACGGGCAATTTCCATCACCCCGTCGAGCAGCGCCGGAGCGTCGGCATAGGTTCTATTGACCAGGCCAATGCTACGCGCTTCCTCTCCACCGATAGTACGCCCGGTGAAGGCCAGCTCGCGCATCATGCCATCGCCAATGATCCGCGGCAG
>JBFKAF010000904.1:0-1439 GCA_041621735.1 Pseudomonas sp. | reverse complement strand
GGCAGGCCGGCGAGCAGTACAGCAGCGGTCAGGGTTTTCAGGGAGGGGGTCATGGCTGCTCCTTCTTATTGTGATTGCCGTAGGGCAAGCGTAGAAGGTTATCGCGAACAGCCCAGGGCGACGCTCACCCAAATGGGTGGTGTCGCCCTGCACATGCTGCGGCGCGCAGCCAGCTAGCGTCCGTAGTGCTCGCGGCCCCAGTCGAGCATGGCCTGGAGCAACTGCCGGATGACCGCCTGAGTCGGCTTGGCGAGGTCCTCGCGGTAGTCGAAGGGCGGCTGTTCGTCCATGTAGTTGCACTGGGCCAATTCCAGCTGCACGGCATGCCGATGCTGCTGCGGCTGGCCGTAATGACGGGTGATGTGGCCGCCCTTGAAGCGCCCGTTCAGCGCATGGCTGTAGCCCTGCGCCTGGGCACAGAGCTGGCGCAGGCGCTCGGCCAAGTCGCTCGCGCAGCTCGCGCCGCTGTTGCTGCCGAGATTGAAGTCGGGCAAACGCCCGTCGAACAGCCTCGGCACCTGCGAGCGGATCGAGTGGGCATCGAACAGCAGCGCATAGCCGAACTCGCTCTGCAGGCGCGCCAGTTCGTCGGCCAGGGTCTGGTGATAAGGCCTCCATATCTGCGCCAGGTAGCGCGCGCGCTCCTCGGCGGCGGGCGCCAAGCCGGGGCGATACAGCGGCTCGCCATCGAACAGGGTGGCGGGAAACAGCCCGGTGGTGGCGCTGGCGTACAGCGGTGCGTCGTCCTGCGGCCGGTTGAGGTCGACGACGTAGCGCGAATAGTTGGCCGCCAGGGTGCTGGCGCCCAGCTCGGCGGCGCAGTCGTAGAGCCGGGGAATATGCCAGTCGGTGTCCGGCAGGCTGCGCGCCTGCTCGACCAAGCTGGCCTCGACCGCCGGGGTCAGGCGCAGGCCGGCGTGTGGCATGCTGATCAGCAGCGGCACGCGGCCACGGCTGAACTCGAACGCGTCGTTGATCTCAGACATCGGTCAGCTCCTGACCATGACGAATCACCCGTTTGCCCAGATCGCCGCCCAGCCAATAGGCCAGCTCAGCCGGCCGGGCGATATCCCAGGCGACGAAGTCGGCGACCTTGCCCGCCTCCAGGCTGCCGTGGCTATCGCCCAGTCCCAAGGCCTTGGCCGCGTGCAGGGTGACCCCGGCCAAGGCCTCTTCCGGGGTCATGCGGAACAGGGTGCAGGCCATGTTCATCATCAAGCGCAACGACAGGGCCGGCGAGGTGCCCGGATTGAGGTCGCTGGCGATCGCCATGGCCACGCCGTGCCGGCGCAACAGATCGATCGGCGGCAACTGGGTCTCGCGCAGACAATAGAAGGCGCCGGGCAGCAATACCGCCACGCTGCCGGCGGTGGCCATGGCCTGGGCGTCGCTCTCATCCATGAATTCCAGGTGATCGGCCGACAGCGCGCCGTAACGCG
>JBFKAF010000903.1:0-1450 GCA_041621735.1 Pseudomonas sp. | reverse complement strand
GATGTCGGAGAGCGGCACGTCCTTGTTCAATTTGATGGTCAATGCCTGGCTGTGACAGCGCATGGCGCCGATACGCACACACAAGCCATCGACCGGAATAGGGCTCTTGAAGCGGCCGAGTATCTTATTGGTTTCCGCCTGTGCCTTCCACTCTTCACGGCTCTGCCCGTTCGGCAACTCCTTGTCGATGTAGGGGATTAGGCTACCGGCCAGCGGTACGCCAAAGTTATCCACCGGGAAATTTTCGCCGCGCATGGTCTCGGCCACCTTGCGGTCGATATCCAGAATTGCGCTAGCCGGATCGGCCAGCTCATCCGCCACCGAGGTGTTGATCGAGCCCATCTGCTTGATCAGCTCGCGCATGTTCTGCGCGCCCGCGCCGCTGGCCGCCTGATAGGTCATGGCACTCATCCACTCGACCAAACCGGCTTCGTAGAGACCGCCCAAACCCATCAACATCAGGCTGACGGTGCAGTTGCCGCCGATGTAATTCTTGGTGCCGGCGTCCAGCTGCTGATCGATCACCTTGCGGTTGACCGGATCGAGGACGATCACCGCGTCATCGGCCATACGCAACGAAGATGCCGCATCGATCCAGTAACCCTTCCAGCCCGCTTCGCGCAGCTTGGGGAAGACTTCACTGGTGTAGTCCCCGCCCTGACAGGTGAGGATCACGTCCAGGCCTTTCAGCTCTTCGATGCTGTAGGCGTCTTTCAGCGGAGCAATGTCCTTGCCAATCGCTGGACCCTGGCCACCCACGTTGGACGTGGTGAAGAACACAGGTTCGATCAAATCGAAGTCCTGCTCCTCCAACATGCGCTGCATCAGCACGGAACCTACCATGCCACGCCATCCGATCAGACCTACACGCTTCATAACCACTACACCTATATAAACAGAGCGCCGGAACGGCCCCCGGCAAACCCAAAATATTACAGATTACGCAGCGCTTCGACTACCGCGTCACCCATGGCCGCAGTGCCGACCCTGGTCATGCCGGCAGAGTGGATATCACCCGTGCGCAAGCCCTGGTCCAGCACCTTGCTGACAGCCTGTTCGATAGCGTCGGCCGCCTGGCTCAAGTTGAAGCTGTAACGCAGCATCATCGACACCGAGAGAATGGTCGCCAACGGGTTGGCGACGCCCTGCCCGGCAATATCCGGCGCAGACCCGTGACAGGGCTCATACATGCCCTTGTTGTTGGCATCCAAGGAGGCCGACGGCAGCATGCCAATGGAACCGGTCAGCATGGAAGCCTCATCCGACAGAATGTCGCCGAACATGTTGTCGGTGACCATCACATCGAACTGCTTGGGCGCGCGCACCAGCTGCCTCGCAGCGTTGTCGACGTACATGTGGCTCACTGCGACGTCCGGGTAATCCTTGGCCACTTCTTCAACCACGGCGCGCCACAGCTGGCTGGAGGCCAGCACGTTGGCCTTGTCCACCG
>JBFKAF010000902.1:0-1452 GCA_041621735.1 Pseudomonas sp. | reverse complement strand
GCCGATGAGGTGCGCGCTCTGGCGCGGCGTGCACATGACTCGACGGAAGAGATCGAAAGCCTGATCGCCGGCTTGCAGCGCATGGCGCAGGGCGCGGTGAAGCAGATGGACAGCAGCCGCGAGTTGACCCGGCGCACCGTCACCCTGGCCGACCAGGCGGGCGATGCCCTGGGGCGCATCACCCAGGCGGTGAGTACCATCGAGCAGATGAACCAGCAGATCGCTGCTGCCGCCGAGGAGCAGAGCGCGGTGGCGGAAACCATCAGCGAAAGCGTCACGCGGGTGCGCGATATCGGCGAGCAGAGCGCCAGCGCCAGTGAGCAGACCGCCAGCTCCAGCGCCGAACTGGCGCGCTTGGGCGTCGAGTTGCAAGGCTTGGTGGCTGAGTTTAGGACCTGATTCCGTTACATCCCGCTAAGCGCTGGGTTCGGTCCGCTAACCTGGTTGCAGCCGGTTTGGTCGCGTTTGGGCCGCCCAGTCGATCAGTGGGCCTTGCCCAGTACAGGTTTGCTCAGCTCGCCGGCCCAAGCCAGCAGTGGTACGTCCAGTTCGGGTTGCCAGATTCGCTGCCACAGTAGCCATAAGCGGGTTAAGTCGCCGCGCTCCAGTGGCCAGCGTTCGACCTCCTGTTGCACCCGCCACTCGCCGTTTTGCCAGTGCGCAAAGTCGAAGCGAAACGGGTGGAAGCCGGTCATGCCCAGGCGCAGGTCGGTGACTACCAGGTGATCACCGATGTGGTCGTAACGTAACACGCCATCGGTGAGCCAGAGCAGGCGCTGATGCGCCGGAGAATCCTTGAGCGCCTGCGCCAGTCGGGTGCCACGGGGGATGCGTACGAGCTGCGGGGGGCGCTGATCGAACCAGCCGACCAGGGCCTCGTGGTAGTCCTCGCCATCCAGCACTACCACTCGCCAAAGCAAGCTATTGAGCGGTGTTGGGGTGCTGAACAACGCCTCGGCCTGGATGCCCTGGCGGCCCAGTTCGGCTGCCACGCGCTGCTCGGCCATGGACTTGCCGGCCAGGGTAGAGGCCAGATACAGGCTCGTGAGGAGCAGTGCGATAGCCGGCGCCTTGGCCAGCTTGTCGCGCAGGCCATAGGCTGCCCCGAGCAGCACCGCGACCAACAGCGGTGCGGTATACAGCGGGTCGATGATGAAAATACTCGACCAGGCTGTCGGTATTGGCATCAGTGGCCAGAACAGTTGGGTGCCGTAGCTGGTGAAACTGTCCAGCAGTGGATGGGTGAGCAGCACCAGGCCAATGCTGAGGAGCAATCGCCGCGCCGAATAACCGGGATGCGGGTGCAGTCGGCGGACCAGCCAGGTCAGGAGCAGGGCCACGGCACTGAGCACCAGCAACGAATGGCTGAACCCGCGGTGATAGGTCATATCCGCCACCGCATCGCCGTAATCGATCACTACGTCCAGGTCGGGCAGGGTGCCGAGCAGGGCG
>JBFKAF010000901.1:0-1452 GCA_041621735.1 Pseudomonas sp. | reverse complement strand
CTGCAGACCGAACGCAGCTACCACGGCCCGCGCTTCGAAACCTTCTATATGTGCATCCGCGCCGCCCAGTCCGGCTGCGGGGTGGCGCTGGTGCCACGCTTTCTGGTGGAGGACGAACTGAGCGAAGGCAAGTTGGTGATCCCCTGGGATCATCCGATGCCCAGCGCCGGCGCGCATTTTATGGCCTACGCCGAGCATGCCGCGGAAGTGCCGAAGATTCGCAGCTTCGTGAAGTGGATCGAGGGCCAGCTCAGGCTCGAACAGGGCGTGGCCTGAGCAGAAGACGCCAGTCCGGACGATTGAGTCAGGGCTGGCGCGCTACAGGCTATTTAGATAGGTCGCGTCGGTCGATGAGATGAGTCGGAAAAAATGGAATAGAAGGCGCGTTTTTTTTCGTTTGTAACCCGGCTTCATCTCTCGCTTTCATAGCGGCTCAGTCATCAGGCCCAGAGAGCTCCGCCATGCCCGCACACGAGATTGCTTCCCGACGTTCCGCTTCGTTTTGTCAGTGGTCGACAGAGGGGGCGTGCGTATGAGCCAGGCGCCGATCAGCAACGCACTGGGCATCGTCCACCCGATAACCCTGAGTCATGGGCGTAATGCCGAGGTCTGGGATACCAGCGGCAAGCGCTATATCGACTTCGTCGGTGGCATCGGTGTGCTCAACCTCGGCCATTGCCACCCACGCATCGTCGAGGCGGTGCGCGAGCAGGCCGGCAAACTGACCCACTCGGCCTTCAACGCCGTGCCCCACGCCGGTTATGCCCAGCTGATGGAGGCGCTGAGCCGATTCGTTCCGCTCAGCTATGCGCTGTCCGGCATGCTCACCAACAGCGGCGCCGAGGCGGCGGAGAACGCCCTGAAAATCGTCCGGGCGGCGACCGGACGCACGGCGGTGATCGCCTTCGACGGCGGTTTCCACGGCCGCACCCTGGCCACCCTCAACCTCAACGGCAAGGTGGCGCCGTACAAGCAGAAGGTCGGCAACCTGCCGGGGCCGGTGTATCACCTGCCGTATCCCAGCGCCGACAACGAGGTGACCCGCGAGCAGGCGCTGGCAGCCATGCAGCGGCTGTTCAGCGTGGAGATCGACAAGGCCGAGGTGGCCTGTTTTATCGTCGAGGCGGTGCAGGGCGAGGGCGGCTTCCAGGCTCTCGACGCCGGCTTTGCCCAAGACCTGCGGCGCTTCTGCGACCAGCACGGCATCCTGCTGATCATCGATGAGATCCAGTCGGGTTTCGGGCGCACCGGTCAGCGTTTTGCCTTCAGTCGCTTGGGTATCGAGCCGGACCTGCTACTGCTGGGCAAGAGCATGGCCGGCGGCCTGCCTTTGGCCGCGGTGGTCGGTCGTCGTGAGTTGATGGACGCGCTGCCCAAGGGTGGGCTGGGCGGCACCTACTCGGGCAACCCGCTCGCCTGCGCCGCCGCGCTGGTCAGCCTGGAGGAAATGAG
>JBFKAF010000900.1:0-1453 GCA_041621735.1 Pseudomonas sp. | reverse complement strand
GCGCGCGCTCGATCATCGCGCCCTCCGTGGTGCGCTTCTGCTCGCTGATCTGCTGGTAATAGAAGAAGGAACGCTGGTACAGATCCAGGGATTGCAAGGCCTTCTCGATCGCGCCTTTCTGCTGCTCGTTGAGCCACACGCTCAGGCTGCGCGCCACGCCCTGCAGGTCCTCGGCGACGTACTCCCATTCCTCCAGGGCCTTGCTCGAACCATCGATGATGAACAGGCTCTCCTGGCTGCGCAGGTCGAGCATGCGCTTGCTCAGACCGGATGCGGTCTCGGCCAGGGTCAGCGGGTCGCTGCCCTTCAGTCGGTCGCCCTGCAGGCGCAACTCGCGTACCGCGTCGTACATGTCCAGTTCGACCACCTCGAACTGATCCCGCGCCTCGCCGGCGGCATTGCCCATGTCCGTGCGAGCCTCGCGGGCCTTGTTCTGCAGATCGACATAGCTGTCGAACTGACTCAGGTAGTCAGCCACCGCCCGGCCCATGGCCTGCAAGCGTTTAAGCTCGGGCGGCGCGGCGCTCTGCTCCAGCTGGCCTTGCAGCGTCTGCACCTGCGCCAGGCTGTCACGTACCCGCCCGGCACTCTCTGGAGTGGGCTCGATGGCGAAACTACGCTCCAACCGACGCGCCTGGAGAATCTCCATATTCACCGCCACCAGTTGGCCTACCCGCTCATGGCCAACCAGCACGTCCTGGACCGCGACCACGCCAGCGCCGGTCATGGCGGCGGTGAGCAACAGCACCAGGGCGAAACCGAACGACAGCTTCTTGGCCACGGCCAGATCGCTAAGCAGACGGGCAGCAGACTGCAACATAAAGACGACTCCATTGTTGTTATGTGCCGCCCGCTGCTCTGTGGCAGACGGATCGGCTGGCATGCCGGGGGATGGCATCGAGATCTCAACCACAGACATGGGCAAGCCCCGTGCCAGCTATGCCGGTCACTCCCGCAGGCATCGACGGGCAACGCCCTGTCTCGCGTCCTGCACCACACCCAAGGTCGACGGGGCCCGCCAATCGGCATATTTCCGCCTAAAACACACAGTCGCACGGCGGATTTTCGCCATCAATGTGGCGTCAACTATTCGAGCCAAACAAAAAAGACGCACGTCCTTGCGGACGTGCGCCTCGGTTTGAGGGTCGCTCGGACCTAGCCAGGTCAGCGCCCGATCAGCACCGGCACGACCCGTGGTCGCAACACCTCACCGAGCACGGCGAGCGCACCGATGGCGCCAGCGATCCAGTACCACTGCGCGATGGGATCGAAACCCAGCCAGCCGAGGGCATGCAGGAACACCATGCTGATCAGCACCGGGCAGACGTAGCGCACCATGAACAACCACAGGGCATAGCCCAGCGGCGGCAGGTTCAACTCGTCGCGCATGATCTCGCCGCGCAAGGCGTAACCGGCCAGCAGCACCAGGAATATCCCGCCGAGCGGCATCATC
>JBFKAF010000899.1:0-1454 GCA_041621735.1 Pseudomonas sp. | reverse complement strand
GGCATTCGAGCCGACCACGCCGCCACCGATGATCACCACCTTGGCCGACTCCACGCCCGGCACGCCGCCGAGCAACACGCCACGCCCGCCACGGGATTTTTCCAGGCAGCTGGCGCCGGCCTGGATCGACATGCGCCCGGCCACTTCCGACATCGGCGCCAGCAGCGGCAGGCCGCCACGGCTGGAGGTCACGGTCTCGTAAGCGATGCAGGTGGCGCCGCTCTCCATCAGGTCGACGGTCTGCTGGCGATCCGGCGCCAGGTGCAGGTAGGTGAACAGCAGCTGGTCGCGGCGCAGCTGCTTGCGCTCGCTGGCCTGCGGTTCCTTGACCTTGACGATCATCTCGGCGTTGGCGAACACCTCTTCGGCACTGGCGGCGATGGTCGCGCCAGCCGCGCGGTAATCCTCGTCGCTGAAGCCGATGCTGGCACCAGCCTCGGTCTGCACCAGCACCACATGCCCGCGGCCGGTCAGCTCCTGCACACTGGCAGGCACCATGCCGACGCGGTACTCGTGGTTCTTGATCTCTTTCGGAACTCCAATAAGCATGCCGATCTCTCCCGTTGTTGTTGTGTGGAGTCTTGGGGCAAGTCGAGCGAGCCGTCTGTTACTCGCCTTGAAGCGAGGACTGGCTGGCTTGGAGCTAGAGTAGGAGCGCGGGGGAAGCGGCAGATAGAACCAGTTGCGGACCAGCTGTTGCGCCAGGAAATCCAGCTCAGCGAGCAGGCGCAAGCGCCCTGCGGGAGGGGCGCAACTGGCGACGAGCCAGGTTAGGAGCCACGCCCGGGGCGGGCGGGATCAGTGATTAAGGTTCGGCGCCAGCGCTTTAGCTGAGCTGCTGGATCAACTCGGCGAGCAGCTTGATTCCCGGGCGGATGCGCTCGGCGGGAATCGACGAGTAGCCCAGGCGGAAGTAGTTGAGCGGCGGTTGCTCGCCGTAGAAGTGGATATCGCCGGGCTCGATGAGGATGCCGTGAACCGCGGCCTCCTTCTGCAGGCGGCGCGCATCCAGGCTGTCGGGGCCCTTGACCCAGTAGCAGGAGCCGCCGAAGCTCGGCTCCTGGGAGGATTCCGGCAGGTACTCATGCAGGGCGTCGCCCATCTGCTGATGGCGCTCCTGGTAGGCGCGCATCAGGCTCATGATCAATGCATCGTGGTAGCCGCGCTCGAGAAACAACGCCACCGAGCGCTGATTGTTCGCCGCCGGATGGCGCACCATCAATCGACGCAGCGCGCGCGCCTCGCGGATCAAGGCTTCGGGACCGACCAGATAGCCAACCCGCAGGCCCGGCGCCAGGGTCTTCGACAGGCTGCCGACGTAGAGCACCCGGTCGTTCTTATCCAGGCTCTTGAGCGCCGGGATCGGGTTGGCCTTGAAGTTGGTCTCGCTCTCGTAGTCGTCCTCGATGATCAGGAAGTCGTGCTCGTTGGCCCGCTGCAACAATTCGTAGCGC
>JBFKAF010000898.1:0-1461 GCA_041621735.1 Pseudomonas sp. | reverse complement strand
GCAGAACCGCTATCCGCTGCCCTGGCGCGGGGGGCCGTTTCGCCTGAGTCAGGGCGCCAACGGTAAATACAGCCACTTCACCCCGAAAGGCCGCTACGCCCTGGACATCGCCATGCCCGAGGGCACGCCGATCATTGCCGCGCGAGGCGGGGTGGTGGTGAAGACCGAGAACCGCCAGAGCGGGCGCGGCAACAACCCCTCCGGCAACTACGTGCGCATCCTGCATGACGACGGCACCATGGGCGTTTATCTGCACCTGATGAAGGGTTCGGTACAGGTTCAGGAAGGGCGTCGGGTGCAGGTCGGCAGCCTGCTCGCCCGCTCCGGCAATACCGGTAACAGCACCGGCCCGCACCTGCACTTCGTGGTGCAGCGCAACGTCGGTCTGGCCCTGGAGTCGATTCCCTTCGACTTCAGTCAACCGGTCAACAGCCTGCCGAACTTCGCCGTCGGCGGCGAGTAGCGTCGAGGCGAGTTCCATCGGGGCAACTTGGCCAATTCAAACTGGGTGTACCTGTGCGTGCATACTGGCGACAGTCGGGTCATGCAGTGCCGTGATCGCCGCAGAGCGGGGAGCCTGGGCTAAGCCCCAGGCGCCTGAGTGGTTGTGCGCGGCCCCTCGTGACAGCTGACCAACCGGGTCCTTTCGGCCGAGAGTCGCTGGGCCACAGGTATCCAACCACCATGGTTTAGGGAGTCACCGGTGCAGGAACGCCAGAAAGGCTTGCTGTTGACCGCGCTGGGGGTGCTGGTGCTGTCGCCGGACGCCCTGGTGCTGCGCTGGCTGGCCGCCGATGCCATGCAGGTCTTGGCCTGGCGCGGCCTGCTCATGGCCGTAGGGCTGAGCCTGCTGCTGGCCTGGCGCTACCGCGGCGGGTTGCCGGCCGCCGCCCGCCGCTGCGGCTGGGTCGGCGTGGGTTGCGGGCTGTGCTACTGCGTCAGCACCATAGGCTTCGTCCAGGCGATCACCCTCGCCGGGGCGGCCAACACCTTGCTGATCCTCAGCGTCGCGCCGCTGATCGCCGCGGCCCTGGCCTGGCTGTTCCTCGGCGAACGCCTGGCCCTGCGCACCCTGTTGGCGATCCTGATCTGCGTCGCCGGGGTGTTGCTGATCGTCGCTGACGAGGCGCCGGGCAACAGCCTGACCGGTAACGCCTGGGCGCTGGCGGCCGCCACGCTGTTGGCGGGCAACTTCACCCTGGCGCGCAGCCGGCCGGCGGTGGACATGAGCCCGGCGTTGCTCCCCGGTGCCCTGATGGTGTCGCTGCTGGGATTCATCTTCGGCGGCCACCCGGCGCTGGGCCCGGCGCAGTGGGTGGGCCTGGGCTTCATGGCCGGGGTGATGCTGCCGTTGGCCTTCATGCTGATCCAGTTGGGGCCGCGCTGGATCAGCGCTACCGAGGTGGGCCTGTTGCTGCTGCTGGAGGTGGTGCTGGGACCGCTATGGGTCTGGTGGCTGCT
>JBFKAF010000897.1:0-1461 GCA_041621735.1 Pseudomonas sp. | reverse complement strand
CGTCCGCTGATCGCCAAGCGCCTGATCGAGATCGCCAACGAAACCGGCGCCGATGCCATCTCCCATGGCGCCACCGGTAAGGGTAACGACCAGGTGCGCTTCGAGCTGGGTGCCTATGCACTCAAGCCAGGCGTCAAGGTGATCGCCCCATGGCGCGAGTGGGATCTGCTGTCGCGCGAGAAGCTGATGGACTATGCCGAGAAGCATGCCATCCCGATCGAGCGCCACGGCAAGAAGAAGTCGCCGTACTCCATGGATGCCAACCTGCTGCACATCTCCTATGAAGGCGGCGTGCTGGAAGACACCTGGACCGAGCACGAAGAAGACATGTGGAAGTGGACGGTGTCTCCTGAAACCGCGCCGGACACCCCGACCTACATCGAGCTGAGCTACCGCGCCGGTGACATCGTCGCCATCGACGGCAAGGATATGACCCCGGCGACCGTGCTGGCCGAGTTGAACCGCATTGGCGGGGAGAACGGCATCGGTCGTCTGGACATCGTCGAGAACCGCTTCGTCGGCATGAAGTCGCGCGGCTGCTACGAGACCCCCGGCGGCACCATCATGCTCAAGGGCCACCGCGCCATCGAGTCGATCACCCTGGATCGCGAAGTCGCTCACCTGAAAGACGAGCTGATGCCCAAGTACGCCAGCCTGATCTACAACGGTTTCTGGTGGAGCCCGGAACGCTTGATGCTGCAGCAGATGATCGACGCCTCGCAGGCCAGCGTGAACGGTGTGGTGCGCCTGAAGCTGTACAAGGGCAACGTCATCGTGGTTGGCCGCAAGTCGGACGACTCGCTGTTCGATGCCAACATCGCCACCTTCGAAGACGATGCCGGTGCCTACGATCAGCGCGATGCGGCGGGCTTCATCAAGCTCAACGCACTGCGCATGCGCATCGCCGCGAACAAGGGTCGCAAGCTGCTGTAAGCAGCCTGTGGCAGCCCCTGGCTGCGCTATACCCTATTGTAAGCACCGCCCCGGCAAACGCCGGGGTTGTGCTTTCTAAGGCCCGTTACACGCGGTACAGAACGAGGAGAACGCTGATGAGACTGCTGCATACCATGCTACGGGTTGGCGACATGGATAAATCCATTGCCTTCTACACCGAAGTGCTGGGCATGACCTTGTTGCGCCGTAAGGATTACGCGGAGGGGCAGTTCACCCTGGCCTTCGTCGGCTATGGCGATGAGGCGCACAACAGTGTGCTCGAACTGACCCATAACTGGGGTGTGGACAGCTACGAGTTGGGCAGCGGCTATGGGCATATCGCCCTGGAAGTCGAGGATGTCTACAAGGCCTGCGAGGACATTCGGGCGCGCGGTGGCAAGATCACCCGCGAGCCGGGGCCAATGAAGCACGGCAGCAGCATCCTGGCCTTCGTCGAAGACCCCGACGGCTACAAGATCGAGTTGTTGTCGCCGTCGCGTAACGACTGAAGCCGGCAGTTTCCCTTGG
>JBFKAF010000896.1:0-1465 GCA_041621735.1 Pseudomonas sp. | reverse complement strand
CCAGCCCGCCGCGCTCGAAGCGATAGGTCAGAGGCATCAGGGCGCCGTTCTCGACGCGTAGGGTGCTGGTTTCGGTGAGGCTGGCGACCAGCATCGAGGCCTCGAAACTGAGCTGCCAGCGCCCGTCGTCCTGGCGTTGCAAGCTGCGCTCGGCAGTACCGCTGATGGGCACCTGTTTCCAATCGGCGGTGTAGCTGGCGGAAAACGGCGTCGGTTCCGCTGCCAGGGCCGGCAGGCTGAGTAGGGCGAGGGCGAACAGTAAGGCGCGACGCATGATGTCTCCTAAGTTCGGATCAAGTGGCCGGTACTCGGCAACGGTTGGCCATCCAGCACGGCGCCTTGTTCGTCCAGGCGTAAACGCCCTTCGGCAAACCAGCGCACGGCCAGTGGGTAAATCTGGTGTTCCTGTTCGTGCACCCGCTGCGCCAGACTGGTTGGCGAGTCGTGTGACTGTACCCGGATGACTGCCTGTACGACCAGAGGGCCGCCATCGAGTTCCTCGGTGACGAAGTGCACACTGCAGCCATGCTCGCTGTCGCCGGCCTCCAGTGCCCGTTGATGGGTGTGCAGGCCCTTGTACTTGGGTAGCAGCGAGGGGTGGATGTTCAGCAGACGCCCGGCGTAGTGGCGGACGAAGCCTGGGGTGAGGATGCGCATAAAGCCGGCCAGTACCACCAGCTGTGGTTCGAAGGCGTCGATGCTCTCGATCAGCGCCGCGTCGAAGGCCTCGCGACCGCCGAAGGCCTTATGGTCGAGCACCCGGGTGGCGATGCCAGCTGCTTTGGCTCTTTCCAGCCCATAAGCATCGGCGCGGTTGGAGACCACCGCGCACACGCGGGCCGGGTTATCGCCGGCCTGGATGTTGTCGAGTAGTGCCTGCAGATTGCTGCCGGAGCCCGAGATCAGCACCACCACATTGCAGGGGTTCGGCATCAGTGGCTTTTCAGGTTGTTCAGCACGACCTGTTCGGCGCCTTCGGCTGCACTGGCGATCTGGCCAATGACCCACGGCTGCTCGCCGGCGTCCTGCAGGGTCTTGAGGGCTGTATCGACCTGGTCCTGGGCGACGCAGATGACCATGCCGACGCCGCAGTTGAGTACGCGGTGCATCTCGGTCTCGCTGACGTTGCCCTGCGCTTGCAGCCAGTCGAATACCGCCGGGCGGGTCCAGCTGGCCACATCAACCACGGCCTGGGCGCCTTGCGGCAGTACCCGCGGGATGTTGTCGAGCAGGCCGCCACCGGTGATGTGGGCCATGGCCTTGACCGCGCCGGTGTCCTTGATCAGCTTGAGCAGCGGCTTGACGTAGATGCGCGTGGGCGCCATCAGCAGCTCGGTCAGCGGCTTGCCATCGAGCTGGATGGTTTCGATGTCGGCACCGCTGACTTCGATGATCTTGCGGATCAGTGAGTAGCCGTTGGAGTGTGGGCCGGAAGACGGCAGGGCGATCAGCGCGTCGCCAGTTG
>JBFKAF010000895.1:0-1467 GCA_041621735.1 Pseudomonas sp. | reverse complement strand
GGCACCCTGGACTTCTCCATCCTGGCGATCAACAACGTCACCCCCTTCTCCCCCTCGGTCGGCGTGCTCACCCTGCCCTACATGATCCAGAGCCTGGATGATGCAGTAACCCTGACCCAGAGCGACATCGGCCAGACCATGATCGACAACACCGTGCGCGACGCCGGTGTGCGCATCATCGGCTGGGCCTACTCGGGCTTCCGCGTGCTGACCAACTCCAAGCGCCCGGTGACCACGATCGCAGACCTTAAGGGCCTACAGATCCGTGTACCGAAGAACGAGATCATGATCGACACCTACCGCGCCTGGGGCATCAACCCGACGCCAATGGCCTGGTCGGAAACCTTCACCGGCCTGCAACTGAAAGTGGTCGATGGCCAGGACAACCCCTACATCACCGTGTCGGCGATGAAGTTCGACGAAGTGCAGAAGTACGTCACCAACCTGCGCTACCTGTTCTCCATCGAGCCGTTGATCGTCAGCGAGTCGATGTTCCAGGAACAGTCGCCTGAAATGCAGCAAGCCATTCTCGACGCCGGCAAAGCCGCCACCCAACACAGCGCCGAGTGGCTGGTGGAGCAAGAGGGCAAGATCAAGCAGGAGCTGACCGCCAAGGGCATGGTCATCGCCGATCCGGCCAATGGTGAGAAGGAGTGGATCGATAGCGCCGTGTCTCAGGTGTGGCCGAAATACTACGAGCAGCTGGGCGGCAAAGATAAGCTCAACAATGTCCTCAAGGCGCTGGGTCGCGACGCGATCTAAGCCTCTGCGCGAGGGCTTGGAGCCCTACAGTGCAAGCGTCGGGCGGCTGAGCCGCCCGACGTCCTCGACTCAGAACCGCCAGCCCGCCAACCGGCCCGGCCTGGCTATTCGTTCCACGCGGAGAAGCGCCGCACCCTGGCCGGGTGCAGCGCCTCGGGAGGCGCACCATGAAACCGGCCAGTACCCTGTTCAAGATCATCGACAACCTGGAAAACTACATCTGCCGCACGCTGCTGGCACTGTTCGTGATCATCCTGTTTGCCCAGATCCTCAGCCGTAACCTGTTCAACCATTCGATCTCCTGGACCGAAGAACTGGTCACTTACATGTTCGTCTGGTTCGCCTTCTTCGGCGCCAGCTACGCCGCCAAGCTGGCAGCGCACAACCGCGTCACCTTCCAGTTCAAGTTCATGCCGCGCAAAGTGGCGACAAGCCTGGAAGCGCTCTCCGACCTGATCTGGGTCGCTTTCAACAGCTACTTCGTCTACCTCAGCGTGATCTTCTTCATGAAGGCCAACGTGTTCTGGAAATCCCAGACCCTGGGCATTCCGATGAAGTACCTGTACCTGATCCTGCCCATCGCCTTCAGCCTGATGACCCTGCGCGTGCTCCAGGTCAACTACTACAAGCTGGTCAAGGGTATCGATATCCGTGACCCGGAAACCGAGGAGCTCGACAAGATCATTCACGACTCCGCACAGCACG
>JBFKAF010000894.1:0-1468 GCA_041621735.1 Pseudomonas sp. | reverse complement strand
TGCCGATTGATGTACTCCTGCTGGAACACGCTGTCCTTGCGCGAGAAGGCGTAGCTGTACTTCAACCCGCCCAGCTGGTAGTCCTCGATGCCGGCGCCGGTGGCGCTCTGGTTCCAGTAGAAGAAGTCGGAGATATGGATGTCGTTACGCTTGTAGAAGCGCCGCCCGGCCCACAATGAACCGCCGTTGAGTGCCGGCACCTTGCTCCACTCGGCGTACAGCTGGTTCATCCGCGAGAAGCCGTGCTCGCCGGTGAACTCCGGGGTATGGCCGTACTCGTTGAACAGCTGCGCCATGGCCTCGACGCTGACCACCGAGCCGTCGTCCAGGCTCAACAGATCCTGGCGCAGATCCAGTTCGGCGTACTGCTCGCACTCGTTGCCCAGGCGAAACTTCGATTGCGCCCCCGGCAACTGGAAACATGACTGCCGCTCACCATCCGAACTACCGGCGCCGCTGCGCAGATAACCGGTGAACTCCAAGGCAGTCGCCGCCGAGGGTAAGGCTAAATATCCCAGGGCCAATGCCAGGCTCAAGCTCGTTGCTGCTCGCATATCCACTCCTCTTGTTTTTATTGTTTTACTGCTCACCGCACTGGCTCATGGCTGCGCACCAGACAGGCACAGCCATGAGCCATCGATACGTGTCAAACCTCGCTCAGCGCCCCTTGAGCTGCGCCACCTTGCGCGCGGGTTCGGCCACCTGGGGCTGGCTCTGGGTTTGCCCCAGCACACCCAGGCGCTCGCCACTCTGCGCATCGAACAGCAGCACCTTGGCCGGGTCGAATTGCAGTTCCAGGGTCTCACCGACCCGCGGCGCCGCATCCGGCGCCAGACGGCAGCAGACCTTGGTCTGATTCAGCGTGACGAACACCAGGGTGTCCGGTCCGGTCGGCTCGATGACGTCCACCTCGGCGCGAATCGACGACTGAGCATCGGCATCGGCCTGAGCCAACAGAATCTGCTCCGGACGAATCCCGAGGATCACCTCGCGCCCTTCCAGGTCGCCCTGCAGCGCATCCAGTGGCAGCTCGCAACGCGCCTGACCGCTGTCCAGCACGGCGAGCAACTGCCCGGCGCGACGCTGCAGGCGCAGGGGGATGAAATTCATCGGCGGCGAGCCGATAAAACTGGCGACGAACAGGTTGGCCGGGTCGTTGTAGATCTGCCGCGGGGTGCCGAACTGCTGAATGATGCCGTCCTTCATCACCGCCACCTTGTCGCCCAGGGTCATGGCCTCGATCTGGTCATGGGTGACGTAGACCGTGGTGGTCTTCAGGCGCTGGTGCATCAGCTTGATTTCGGTGCGCATCTCCACCCGCAGCTTGGCGTCGAGATTCGACAGCGGCTCGTCGAACAGGTAGATCTTCGGCCGCCGCGCCAGCGCCCGGCCCATGGCCACGCGCTGTTGCTGACCACCGGAGAGCTGACCGGGCTTGCGCTCGAGCAAGTGCTCGATCTGCAGCAGC
>JBFKAF010000893.1:0-1468 GCA_041621735.1 Pseudomonas sp. | reverse complement strand
TCGCCGGCTTCCAGGGTGGTACTGCCGGACGGGTGGAGCAGTTCGTGGTGGCGAAACAGCGCGGCGATGCGCGTGCCTTCGGGCATCTTCAGTTCGCGCAGGGCGGCGCCGATGCACCACTTCTCCGCGCCGAGGCGGTAGACGAACAGCTCCCACTGGCTGGTCGGGTGCACTTCCAGGCCGGCGCGGGAGAACGGCGCTGGCTCGGGCGGCACGGTAACCCGTAGCAGCTTGGCCGCCCAGGGCAGGCTGGTGCCTTGCAGCACCAGCGAGACCAGGACGATGAAGAAGGCCAGGTTGAAGAACAGCTGGGCATTTTCCAGGCCGGCCATCAGCGGGAACACCGCGAGAATGATCGGCACCGCGCCGCGCAAACCGACCCAGGCGATAAACGCCCGCTCGCGGTCGTGGAAGCCGCGAAACGGCAGCAGGCCGAGGAGAATCGACAGCGGTCGGGCGATCAGGATCATCCACAGCGCCAGGCCCAGCGCCGGCAAGGCAATCGGCAACAGCTGGTTCGGGGTGACCAGCAGGCCGAGAACCAGGAACATGCCGATCTGTGCCAGCCAGGTCAGGCCGTCGAGCATGTGCAGGATGCCATGGCGCGAGCGGATCGGCCGGTTGCCCAGCAGCAGGCCGCACAGATAGATCGCCAGAATGCCGCTACCGCCCACCGCCGTGGTAATGGCGAAGATGATCATGCCGCCGCTGACCACCAGCAGCGGATAAAGGCCGTTGGCCAGGCTCATGCGGTTGACCAGATTGAGCAGCAACCAGCCGCCGCACAGGCCGAGCACGGCGCCGAGGCCGAATTGCTGCACCAGCTGCAGCAGCAGGTTCCAGCTGAAGCCATCTTGCCCGCTGACCAGCATGGCGATCAGGGTCACGGTGAGGAACACCGCCATCGGGTCGTTGCTGCCGGATTCGATTTCCAGGGTGGCGCTGACCCGCTCGTTGAGGCCGCGCCCGCCGAGCAGGCTGAATACCGCGGCGGCATCGGTGGAACCGACTATGGCGCCGATCAGCAGGCCCTCCATCAGGCTCAGGTCGAACAGCCAGGCCGCCGCCACACCGGTCAGCCCCGCGGTGATCAGTACCCCGACGGTGGCCAGCGACAGCGACGGCCAGAGGGCCACGCGGAAACTGGAAACGCGGGTGCGCATGCCGCCGTCGAGCAGGATGATCGCCAGCGCCAGGTTGCCGACCAGGTAGGCCAGGGAGTAGTCGTTGAAGATGATTCCGCCTGGGCCGTCGACCCCGGCGAGCATGCCGACCGCCAGAAAGATCACCAGAATCGGGATGCCGAAACGCGAGCCGAAGGCACTGACCAGGATACTCGTGGCCACCAGCAATGCACCGATCAAGAACAGGTTATTGATGGTGCTGGCGTCCAAGGGGGTACTCCGGGCTAAGGGGAGAGGGCGCCGTCATGCATGGCGCGTGCCAGCGATTCTAACCCGCGTCTTCG
>JBFKAF010000892.1:0-1471 GCA_041621735.1 Pseudomonas sp. | reverse complement strand
CGGTCGCCTCGCCGACCTCTACATACCTAAACCCAGAAATGCACATCCGTACCCTGAGGACCGCTTCGCGTCACATACCCGAGGCAGGAGCCGTATGCGGTAGTTCCGCACGTACGGATCTGTGCGGGGGGCGGCAGGTAATTGCCGTCCCTACCGCGACCGTCGGATTGGCAACAGCGGCTCTGGTAGGGACAGGCCGCGCAGTCTGCGGCAGCCGCCTGGTAGAACTTGCGGCCATCATTGCTACACCGTTTCAGCGCCAGCTCAGCACCGCCGGGGCAGGTGAAGTGATCCGCGTCCGGGTGGTAGTCGAAATCGGCCTTGACGAGCTTGCGCGTCGAGGCGTCCAGCGGCGTCGGGCATGGCTTCTCGCCTCTGTCGGTGGCGATATAGGCGTCGACCTGAACGCTCTCCAGCACCGCCATATTTGTCCCCGACATATAGCCATTGTCGATGCTCATCTTCTCCGGCAGTTGACCACCAGTGGCCGCCTGGATGGCGTCCAGAGCGGGGCCGACTTCCTGGATGTCATTGGCGTTCTGGCTCAGGTGCTGCCCGACAATGATCTGGTGGTCACTGTCGACTCTGATCTGGCCGTTGTAGCTGTATTGAAAATGTCCCTTTTTGCCCATGATGCGAGCGTCGGTGTCGGCAAAGCTGATTTGTTTCTTGTCGTCGATCGGCTGGCCCGGGTAAAGGGTTTCTTCGCGCTCTTCCAAGGCCTTCTCCGCCGCGCGGATCTTCTGTTGGCGTTGCTGTTTGTGCTTCAGGTCGTCCGGTATCTCATAGCCCGTCTGCTGCTGGTAGACCTGGTTTTCCGCGGCATCACAGCGCTCGGCCTTGCCAATGAGGTCAGCGATCTGGGCCGTCAGCTCTGCCTCTTGTTCTTTCAGGTGTTTGTAGCTCATCGCCTTGTGCTTGGAGGTATTGGCCTTGAATTTTGAGCCGTCCAGATTGATGTGCCCCAGTGAGGCCAGCTTCAACTCCAAGGCCATCCGGACGCTTTGCCGAAAGCAGTCGTGGAAAAACGCCATGTGATTCTTGCGAAAATCGCTCAGCACGCGAAAGTCGGGACACTGCATCTGTGCGATGTACATGAAGGCCAGATCCTGCCGGCAGCGTCGCTGAATCCCACGCGAGCTGAACACGCCATGGCTGTAGGCATAGATCAGGATGGAGACAAGGGCGCGAGGGTGATAGGCCCGCTGCCCGATGCGACTGTATTGCTGCTCTACCACGCTCGTGTCGAGCTGCTTGAAGATTTCCTCGTAGATAAAGCAGGGCGGCGGCAAAAACTGAGTGCAACACCTGATCTTTCCGGTACGGTGCTGCCCCTATGTCTTATTCCGAACTCAGCGTTGAAGAGCGCGCCACCATTCAAGTCGGTTATGCCCAAGGCTTCAGTCTGCGTAGGATTGCCTGCTTGATCACCCGATCCCCTTCGACCATCAGCCGAGAGCTGCGCCGCAAT
>JBFKAF010000891.1:0-1476 GCA_041621735.1 Pseudomonas sp. | reverse complement strand
TTTGGCAGCACCTCAGGCGCTGGCCGCTTCGACGCTGCCACTGCCGTGCAGGATCGCGTAGCTGGCCTGCGGGTCCTGTTCCTTGCGCTCGCTGTAGCGGTCGGTCAGGTGATCCTTCTGCTCGCGTAGCAGCAGGGTGAATTTATACAACTCCTCCATCACATCGATGATGCGGTCGCGGTAGCTGGAGTCTTTCATCTGCCCGTCGGCCTCGAACTGCTCATAGGCCTTGGCCACCGAGGACTGGTTGGGGATGGTGAACATGCGCATCCAGCGCCCGAGCACGCGCAGGGTGTTCACCGCGTTGAACGACTGCGAGCCGCCGGAGACCTGCATCACCGCCAGGGTCTTGCCTTGGGTCGGGCGCACCGCACCGCTGTTCAGGGGAATCCAGTCGACCTGCATCTTCATCAGGCCGCTGACGTTGCCGTGGATTTCCGGGCTGGACCAGACCATGCCTTCCGACCACTCGACCAGGCTGCGCAATTCGGCGACTTTCGGGTGCTGCTCATCGGTGCTGTGCGGCAGCGGTAGTCCGCTTGGGTTAAACATGCGCACCTCGGCGCCCATGGCCGACAGATGACGCGCGGCCTCTTCGGCGGCTAAGCGACTGAACGAGCGCTCACGCAGTGAGCCGTAGAGGAACAGGATGCGCGGAGGGTGGGTCAGCTTCATGATTAGTCTTCTCCGAGGTTGAGACAGGCAGTACTGAGGTCTGTGCGGCCTTGGCAGCAGTCCTCGGTCAGGTAATTCAGCAGCGCGGCGGTGCCGCTCCAGTCGGTGGCGTAGAACACATGCCGGCCTTCGCGCCAGGTCTTGATCAGCTGCCCCTGCTGTAACTGGTTGAGGTGGCGCGACAGGGTCGACAGCGGCACGTTCAGCTGTTCGGCCAGGCTGCCGACCGATAGGCCCTGCGGGCCGCTTTTGACCAGCAGACGAAACGCCTGCAGCCTTGTGGTTTGGGCGAGGGCGGCCAAGGCGGGGACCATGGATTCAGACATGTATTTTCCATATTTGCGCAATTATGCAAACAATGACCTCAAGCGCCACATCGAGTCAAGCGCGAGATGATTAACGGCGGGCTGGAACGGGGCGGGTGCGGCCGCTGCCGTCGATGGCGACGAAGACGAACACCGCTTCGGTAACCTTGCGCCACTCGCTGGACAGCGGGTCATCGCTCCACACCTCGACCAGCATCTGGATCGAGCTGCGGCCGACTTCCAGGGTCTGGGTGTAGAAGGACAGTTGCGCGCCGACGGCGACCGGCACCAGGAACGCCATGCGATCGATCGCTACCGTGGCGACGCGGCCTCCGGCCACCTTGCTGGCCATGGCGGTGCCAGCCAAATCCATTTGCGATACCAGCCAGCCGCCGTAGATGTCGCCGAAACCATTGGTTTCGCGCGGCAGTGCGGTGATCTGCAAGGCGAGGTCGCCTTGGGGTATCGGGTCATCCTGTTCGAAGTCGTTCATTTA
>JBFKAF010000890.1:0-1476 GCA_041621735.1 Pseudomonas sp. | reverse complement strand
GCCCTGGCCACGGTGGTCGACACCCAGACCGATGAGGTGCTGGCGCAGATCGACGTCGGCGTCGAGCCCGAAGGCATGGCGGTCAGCCCGGACGGCAAGTGGGCGGTCAACACCAGCGAGACCACCAACATGCTGCACTGGATCGACACCAGCACCCAGCAACTGGTGGATAACACCCTGGTCGACCAGCGCCCGCGGCATGTCGAGTTCGACAAGGACGGCAAGCGCCTGTGGGCCTCGGCCGAGATCGGCGGCACGGTCACGGTGATCGAGGTGGCCAGCCGCCAGGTGCTCAAGACCCTCAACTTCCAGATCAAGGGCGTACACCCGGACAAGGTGCAGCCGGTCGGGGTCAAGCTCAGCGCCGACGGCAAGCTGGCCTTCGTCGCCCTCGGCCCGGCCAACCATGTGGCGGTGCTCGACGCCAAGACTTACGAGATCCTCGACTACCTGCTGGTCGGCCGCCGCGTCTGGCACCTGGCGTTCACCCCGGACCAGAAGCGCCTGCTGACCACCAACGGGGTCAGCGGCGACGTCTCGGTGATCGATGTGGACAGCCTCAAGGTGAGCAAGTCGATCAAGGTCGGCCGCTACCCCTGGGGCGTGGTGGTGACCCCATGAACGCCCTCGAGGTCAGCAACCTGGCCTTCGCCTACGGCGCACGCCAGGCCTTGCAGGACCTGAGCTTCAGCGTCGCGCCCGGCCGCTTCGCCGCCCTGCTGGGGCCCAACGGCGCCGGCAAGTCGACCCTGATCGCCCTGCTCACCCGCCTCTACGACCTGCAGCAGGGCGATATCCAGGTGATGGGCAGCAGCCTGGGCCACCAACCGCGCCAGGCCCTGCGTCAGCTCGGCGTGGTGTTCCAGCAGAGCACCCTGGATCTGGATCTGAGCGTCGAGCAGAACCTGCACTACCACGCCGCCCTGCACGGCCTGGCCAAGCCGCTGGCCAAGGCGCGGATCGACGAGGAACTGGCGCGCCAGCAGCTGAGCGAGCGCCGGCATGAGAAGGTCCGCGCCCTCAATGGCGGTCACCGCCGCCGGGTGGAAATCGCCCGCGCCCTGCTGCATCGTCCGCGCCTGCTGCTACTCGACGAAGCCAGCGCCGGCCTCGACCCGGCCAGCCGCCTGGCGCTCAACCGCCATGTGCGCCAGCTGTGCCGCGACCAGGGCCTGGCGGTGCTGTGGACCACCCACCTGCTCGATGAAGTGCAGGCCAGTGACGAGCTGCTGATCCTCAACCGTGGCAGCCTGGTGGCCCAGGGCTCGGCCCAGCAGATCGGCGCGAACGACGCCAACCTGGCCGCCACCTTCGCCCGCCTGACCGATAGCCAGGTGCCCGCATGAACAGCGCAATCGCGGCCCCTGCCACAAAAGCCCGGCTCACCCAAGCCACTGTGGGAGCGGTCTTGACCGCGAATGCCCTGCCCCAGCCCAAGCGCATCGCGGCCAAGGCCCCTCCCACGCGGAGCCACCG
>JBFKAF010000889.1:0-1479 GCA_041621735.1 Pseudomonas sp. | reverse complement strand
CTCGAAGGCACCAAGCAAGGCCTGATCACCGCCGGCACCTTCACCGAAGATTCGGTCGGCAACATCTTCCAGGAAGGTCATGAAGACCAGATCCTGGTCCAGGCCTTCAACCACCAGGTCATCATCCCGCGCGATCCGCAGTCCGGCCAGCCGACCGGCCAGCGCGTACACAAGCCGCTGATGATCACCAAAGTCTTCGACAAGTCCTCGCCGCTGATCTTCAACTCCCTGACTTCCGGCGAGCGCCTGAACAAGTGCCGCCTGGAGTGGTACCGCACGTCCTCCACTGGCACCCAGGAGCACTACTTCACCATCGAGCTGGAAGATGCGGTGATCGTCGACGTGCAGTCGCGCATGCCGAACTGCCAAGACCCAGGCATGTCGCACTTCACCCACCTGGAAGACGTGTACTTCACCTACCGCAAAATCGTCTGGACCCACGAAGTCTCCGGTACTTCCGGTTCCGACGACTGGCGTACCCCGATCTCCGCCTAAGCACTGGCTGAGTTCGCGTAACACCGCTTCGGCCAGGCATCGTCCTGGCCGTTGCGTTTCAGTCTTGGCATCTATGCGCACGAGCCCCGTAGGGTGCGACATGGCGAAGCCTTGTCCACCATGGCGTTCCAGGCGTCAGGCGATAAACGTCGGATACGCCCGGTTATCAGGACGATGTGCTCGTAAAATTGCTGGCTCATTCATGGATCGAAAGAAGAGGAACAACGAATGTTCGCCCCTGCCAACCAGACCCATTTCAGCCTCAGCATCGAAGGCCTCAGTCACGATCTGCAGGTGCTCGAATTCAGCGGCCGCGAGGCGATCAGCCAGCCCTTTGAGTTCGAACTGGAACTGGTCAGCGAACGTCCCGACCTCGACCTGGAGAGCCTGCTGCATCGGTCGGCATTCCTGGCCTTATCCCAAGCCGGCAACGGCATCCACGGGCAGATCTACCGCGTCGCCCAGGGCGAATCCGGCAAGCGCCTGACCCGCTACCACGTGACCCTGCGCCCGCAGCTGGCTTACCTGGCGCACCGCACCAACCAACGGATCTTCCAGCACCTGACGGTTGCGCAGATCATCGGCCAAGTGCTCGAAGAGCATGGCATCCAGGCCAACGCCTACCAATTCCAACTCGGCTCGATCTACCCCGAGCGCGAGTACTGCGTGCAGTACGACGAAAGCGACCTGCACTTCGTGCAACGTCTGTGCGAGGAAGAAGGTATTCACTACCACTTTCAGCACAGCGACCAGGGTCATGTACTGGTCTTCGGCGACGACCAGACGCCTTTCCCCAAGCTCGCCCCAACTGCCTACCAGCAAGACAGCGGCCTGGTCGCCGACAAGCCGGTAATCAAACGCTTCGGCGTGCGCGTGGAAACCCGTACCAGCCGGGTGACCCGCCGCGACTACGACTTCGAAAAGCCCAAACTGCTGATGGAGGCCGAGGCCAAGAGCGAGTTCGTCCCGGACCTGGAGGACTAT
>JBFKAF010000888.1:0-1480 GCA_041621735.1 Pseudomonas sp. | reverse complement strand
TGTGGGTGGTGGTGGTGACCACGTCGGCGTAGGGCAGCGGATTCGGGTACAGGCCAGCGGCAACCAGGCCGGCAACGTGGGCCATGTCGACGAACAGCAAGGCACCGACCTGGTCGGCGATGGCGCGGAAACGCGGGAAGTCCAGGGTCTTGGAGTAAGCGGAGAAGCCAGCCACGATCATCTTCGGCTGATGCTCGACGGCCAGGCGCTCGACTTCGTCGTAATCGATCAGGCCATCGCCATTGATGCCGTACTGCACCGCGTTGTACAGCTTGCCGGAGGAGCTGACCTTGGCGCCGTGGGTCAGGTGGCCGCCATGGGCCAGGCTCATGCCGAGGATGGTATCGCCGGCATTGATCAGCGCCAGGTACACCGCGCTGTTGGCCGAGGAGCCGGAGTGCGGCTGGACGTTGGCGTAGTCGGCGCCGAACAGCTGCTTGGCGCGGTCGATGGCCAGCTGCTCGACCACATCGACGTGCTCGCAGCCACCGTAATAACGCTTGCCCGGATAGCCTTCGGCGTACTTGTTGGTCAGGCCGGTGCCCTGGGCCTGCATCACTGCCGGGCTGGTGTAGTTTTCCGAGGCGATCAGCTCGATATGGTCTTGCTGGCGGCGCTCTTCCGCCGCGATGGCCAGGGCCAGGGCGGGATCGTAGTCGTTCAGGGTCAGGCTTTTGTAGAACATCGGGATCAGTCCTGTATGTAAGGACGCGACCGCTCCAGCGGTCGCATCAGCAGAGGCAAGGTTTAGCGTTGCGCGGCTGCGCCAGAGATTACGCCGGGGGTACGGGCGAAGTGCTCGCGGGTCAGCTTGACCACGATCGGGCTGAGCAGCAGCAGGGACAGCAGGTTGGGGATGGCCATCAAACCGTTGAGGGTGTCGGCCAGCAGCCAGGCGAAGTCCAGTTGGGCGACGGCGCCGAACGGCACGGCCAGTACCCAGATGATGCGGAACGGCATGATCGCCTTGGTGCCCATCATGAACTCCCAGCATTTCTCGCCGAAGTAGCTCCAGCCGAGGATGGTGGTGAAGGCGAAAACCACCAGGGCGACACTCAGCAGGGCGCCACCATAGCCGGGCATGGCCGACTCGAAGGCCGCGGCCGAGAGGGCCGCGCCGCTGACGCCGCTGGTCCACACGCCGGAGGCGATGATCGCCAGGCCGGTCATGGTGCAGATGACGATGGTGTCGATGAAGGTCCCGAGCATGCCGATCATCCCCGAGCGCACCGGACTGTTGGTGGTACCAGCGGCCTGGGCGATACCGGCGGTGCCGAGGCCCGCTTCGTTGGAGAAGATGCCCCGCGCCACGCCGAAACGGATGGCGGCCATTACCGCCGCACCGGCGAAACCACCGACGGCGGCCACTGGCGAGAAGGCATGGGTGAAGATCAGCGCGAAGGCGCCCGGAATGGCGTCGGCGTGTACCACCAGCACTACTATGGCGGCGACTATATAGGCCACGCACATGAACGGAACC
>JBFKAF010000887.1:0-1486 GCA_041621735.1 Pseudomonas sp. | reverse complement strand
GTATCGCCCCTGGTGGTGATAGCCGCATGCAGTGCCGCGGCCTTGCTTAGCCATGACCGACCTGGGCTCGCCGTCGAAGCCTGAATAAGCCAACGCCCAGGTGCACTCTTGAGAGTGCGCCTGGGCGTTGCTGCGTCTGCCGAACCGGACAGGGGAGGCTGGCGCCGCTGGCACAACAGCTTATCGATAAGCCGCTGACGCCCACTCAGGGGCACTGCGAGCACTCAGCACATCGTCAGCTGCAGTTGCGCTCAGATATCGGCGCGCAGTCGATTCCATAGCCGGGTGAGCAGGCGTTGGACGACCCGTTGCGGTGGCTCGACCTGGAACAACAGGTGACGATCGGCCTCGGGCACGAAGAGGTTTTTCTCGCTTAACAGTTTTGGGTCGATCAGCGCCTTGCTGTCCGGGTTGGGGTTGGGATAACCGATCTGGTTGGTGACGCGGGCGATCACTTCAGGCTGTAGCAGGTAGTCGATAAAGGCGTGGGCCTGCGCGAGGTTCTGCGCGCCCTTGGGGATGACCATATCGTCTGACCACATCAGCGTGCCCTGGCGTGGCAGTGCCATGCGAATGTCGTTGCCGTTGTTGGCGACCAGGGCCATGTTGCGTGCCGCCAGCATGCCGCCGGACCAACCGAGGGCCAGGCAGATGTCACCATTGGCCAGGTCCTGCGGGTACTTCGCCGAGTTGAAGTAGCGTACATAGGGACGGATCGACTTGAGCAGCGCTTCGGCCTTGGCGTAGTCGTCCTGGCGCTCGGTGTTGGGATCGAGCCCGAGGTAATGCAGGGCAATCGGCACCACTTCGCCGGGGCTATCGAGGATGGCCACACCGCATTGGCTCAGTAGGGCGATATTTTCCGGCTTGAACAGCAGGTCATAGTCGCGCATCTCGACACCCTGGCCGAGCACGGCCTCGACCTTGGCCTTGTTATAGCCCAGCAGCGTACTACCCCAGAGATAGGGCACCGAGTAGCGGCTGCCTGGGTCCAGGCTGTCACGCCGTGCCATAAAGCTTGCGTCGAGGTGCTGCCAGTGCGGCAGGCGCTGGCGCTGCAATGGCTGCAGGGCACCGGCACTGATCAGGTGCGGAATCTGGCTGCTGCTGGGGAAGGCCAGGTCATAGCCGGCGGATCCGGTCAGCAGCTTCGTCTCCAACGTCTGTGGGCTATCGAAGACGTCGTAGAGGACCTTGATAGCGGTCTTTTTCTGGAAGTCCTGCAGCACGTCCTCGGGCAGGTATTCGATCCAGTTGTAGATGCGCAGCTCGCCGCCAATCGTCTCGGCATTCGTCACCAGACTGCTGCCGCCCAGAAGCAGCCCGACGACACAGTGCTTCAGTACGAACTTCATCAAAAAGCCCCAGGGTAAGAGGAGTCTGCTCGCAGAGGGTAGAGGCCAGAGAGCCGATCACGGGCAAGCTGCCGACACCCAGCACGCGCTGCGCAACCGGAAGCGCAGACTGTGACGATAAGCCCATGTTG
>JBFKAF010000886.1:0-1492 GCA_041621735.1 Pseudomonas sp. | reverse complement strand
TGACGAAGGCCGCCAGCTTGTAGAACAACGGGTTGTAGCCCATGGAACGGACCCGCTCCTCGTTGTGCTTGATGCCCAACAGCACCCGGCCGAACGGCGCGCGCAGGCAGGTGCGCAGCAGCAAGTAGAGCAGCACCAGCGAGCCGAGCACCAGGTAGAACAGGCTGCGCGGGTTTTCCAGATCGAGCAGCTGCACCCCGGCGATGGCCACCTCGGGCTTGAGGAACAGGTAGATGCCGTCCGAGCCGCCGGCGAAGGACGCGTCGTGGAACAGGTAATAGAGCATCTGCGAGAAGGCGATGGTCGCCATGATGAAGAAGATCCCCGAGGTACGGATGATCAGCAGGCCCATCAGCAGCGCAGCGGCGGCGCTGACCGCCAGGCACAGCGCCAGGGCCAGCCAGAAATTCACCGCCTCGAACTCCGGGGCGAACAGCACCAGGCTGTAGCCGGCGATGCCGAAGAACGCCGCCTGGGCCAGGCTGACCATGCCGGTCACGCCGACCAGCAGGTCGAGGCTGAGGGCGACGATGGCGAGGATCATGATGTGGGTCAGTTGCTGCAGGTGGTAGCTGTGCTGCTCGCCGCTGAGGCTCTCGCCGAACAGTGGAAAAGCGGCCAGCAGCAGGGTCAGTGCCAGCAGCAGGTAGCGGATGGTGCGAGGTAAGGGACGCATGGTGCATATCCTCCGAATGGCAGGTGTCAGGCGAACAGCCCGCGCGGTTTGAACAGCAGCACGACGGCCATCAACAGGTAGATCGTCATGCCCGCGTACTCGGGCACCAGCACCGCGCCCCAGGTGGCGGTCAGGCCGACCAGCAGTGCGGCGAGGAAGGCGCCGCGAATCGAACCGAGGCCGCCGATCACCACCACCACGAAGGCGATGATGAGGATCTGGTTGCCCATGCCCGGATACACCGAGGACACCGGTGCGGCGATCATCCCGGCGAATGCGGTGAGCGCGGTGCCGGCGGCGAACACCAGGCTGTAGATGACCCGGATATTGATGCCCAGACCCTGGACCATCTCGCGGTTGCTGGCGCCGCCACGGATGACGATGCCCAGCCGGGTGCGCTGCAGCACCCCGTACATGGCCAGGGCGATCAGCCCGCAGACCGCGGAAATGAACAGCCGGTAGACCGGGTATTCGAGGGTCTCGGTGAGCTGGATCGAGCCCTCCAGCAGCGCCGGAATCGCCACGCTGTGGACGTCGTTGCCCCAGGCGATGCTGCGCAGCGAGTCGATCACCAGGATCATGCCGAAGGTCATCAGCACCTGGTCGAGGTGGTCGCGGCGGTACAACGCCTGCATCAGGAAGCGTTCGATCAGCACCCCGAGCAGCGCCGCCAGGGGCAGGCCGAGGAGGATGGCGAGAAACAGGTTGCCGGTCAGCGCGGTCAACCAGAAGGCCAGGTAGGCGCCGACCATGTAGAGGGCGCCGTGGGCCAGGTTGATGATCTGCATGATGCCGAAGATCAGGGTCAGGCCGCTG
>JBFKAF010000885.1:0-1494 GCA_041621735.1 Pseudomonas sp. | reverse complement strand
GGGGAGGTGCCGGTGCCGACCGCCTTTGCGCCGACCGGCCTCAAGTCCGGCGATGAAGTGGGCAATAACACCCCGGGCGTATTCAGTGGCACCAGCTTCAAATCCTTCGGTGTAGAGCTGAAGGTGCGCGCCATGGTCGATGAGAACGACCGCATTACTCTGGATGTGAACCCGACCGTCTCGGCCCCAGATACCCTGTTGAGCCGGCAGATTTCCGACAGCACCGGCAGCAATCTCAATAGCACGGCCTTCAATACCCGCAGCATCAGTACTACCACCCGCCTGCAGGACGGTCAGCCACTGATTCTCGGCGGGCTGGTCTCCAGCGATCAATCGACCCAGGAAGACTTCACGCCCGGGGTTCGCGATATCCCGCTGCTTGGCCGGCTGGCCGAATCGTCCAGCGACAGCGGCCAGGACCGGGAACTGGTGATCATCGTCACCCCGACTCTGGTTCGCGAAGCCCGTAGCGACGTGCACCTGTGGGAGTTTCCTTCGCCCCTGGAACTGGGACGCGGGGCCTTGACGCGGCCCCTGGCGATGTCGCGGACTGAGGAACAATGAGATGAAATTGACACTGCTGATACCCACCCTGATTGCCTTGACTGCACTGAGTGGTTGCGGCTCTTTGAGCCAGCAACCTAGCGAGAAAGCCGAGGACCCCAATGTGCAGGTCGACCAGGCCTTGGCACGCTACGAGGCGACTCTGGCGAGTGGCTCGGCCTGCCAAACGGCAAGCAAGGGCTGGAGCGATCCGGTCGACTGTGAAGGCTTGTTGCGCGAGGTCCTGCAGCTGTATGCGGCCTACCCGAATAACGAGCGGGTCAGCCTGCTCGCCGCCCTGATGACGTATCAGGCCGGGCGAGCTGAGCAGGCCGGATACCTGCTGGATCAGTTGCTCAAAGGCCACAAACCACGTCCGGAGGCCGCCATTCTGCGCAGTCGGATTGCCATGGAGGAGGGCAACCTCAATCTGGCCAGGACCCTGCTGTTGCAGCAGATTCGGCTCAATCCGCGCCATCCACAGCTGCACGAAACCTTGGCAGCGGTGCATTACCTGGCCCGTAACCATGCCGCGGCGTTCAATGCCCTGGCGTTGGCCGAACGCCTGGGCGCCCCTGCGTGGCAGGTGGCTTATCACCGCGGCCTGGTGTTCGAGCAACAGCAACAGCGCGACGCCGCCTGCCAGCAATACACGCTGGCACTCAGCGCCAACCGGCAATTCACCGCGCCGCAGAGCCGCTTGGTAGGCATGACCGATAGCCCCGCCTGCCTCAAGTTCAAAGGCCTGATCGGAGGGTGACCCCATGCACACCAATAGCCGTGACTTATCCGATGTCGATTTCCGCCGCTTGCGTCAGTTCCTGCATCAGCGCCTGATCGATTCGATCGAGGCCGACGATGGCGAAGCCTTCCCCGACGGCGATGCGTTGCGGGCGCGGATCAACAGCCTGATCGCGCGGGCCGAAGATGAGATGGGTAAGCCGATAGTGG
>JBFKAF010000884.1:0-1494 GCA_041621735.1 Pseudomonas sp. | reverse complement strand
CAGACCCAGGTCAGCACCGTACTCGGCTACTTCGACCGCTTCATGGCCGCACTGCCCACGGTGCAAGCCCTGGCCACAGCGCCGGAAGACGAAGTGCTGCACCTGTGGACCGGCCTGGGCTACTACACCCGCGCGCGCAACCTGCAGAAAACC
The DNA here is from genome assembly GCA_041621735.1 of Pseudomonas sp. Lineage (GTDB taxonomy): Bacteria > Pseudomonadota > Gammaproteobacteria > Pseudomonadales > Pseudomonadaceae > Aquipseudomonas. The sequence goes on along the minus strand of JBFKAF010000884.1, from coordinate 1,341 downwards.
GCGCAACTGATCGTGGCCGAGCACGGCGGCGAGTTTCCCGCCGATGTCGACGCACTGACCGCCCTGCCCGGTATCGGCCGCTCCACCGCCGGTGCCATCGCCAGCCTGAGCATGGGCCTGCGCGCAGCGATCCTCGACGGCAACGTGAAACGGGTCCTGGCCCGCTATGTGACCCAGGAGGGTTACCCCGGCGAGCCGAAAGTCGCCAAGCAGCTGTGGGCCGTGGCCGAGCGTTTCACCCCGCAGCAACGGGTCAATCACTACACCCAGGCGATGATGGACCTCGGCGCCACGCTCTGTACCCGCAGCAAGCCGAGCTGCCTGCTGTGCCCATTGCGCAGCGGCTGTCAGGCCCACCTGCTGGGTTTGGAGATCCGCTACCCGATCGCCAAACCGCGCAAAACGCTGCCACAGAAGCGCACCCTGATGCCCCTGCTAAGCAACAGCAGCGGCGAGGTTCTGCTTTACCGGCGGCCTTCCAGCGGCCTGTGGGGTGGCCTGTGGAGCCTGCCGGAACTGGACGACTTGCACGCCCTGGAAAGCCTGGCCAGCCGCCACAGCCTGCGACTCGGCGCACGCCGCGAACTGGCCGGACTGAGCCACACCTTCAGCCATTTTCAACTGGCTATCGAACCCTGGCTGATCCAGGTCGAAAGCCAGCCGGCCAGCGTGGCCGAGGCCGACTGGCTCTGGTATAACCTCGCCACCCCGCCGCGCCTGGGGCTCGCCGCCCCAGTGAAAAAGCTGCTGAAACGCGCGGCCGACGTATTGAATGCAGGACCGATTACTGGAGAGCAACCATGACCCGCACCGTACTGTGCCGTAAACACAAGCAACAACTGCCCGGCCTGGATCGTCCGCCGTATCCGGGCGCCAAGGGCGAAGACATCTACAACAACGTCTCCAAGCAAGCCTGGGACGAGTGGCAGAAGCACCAGACCCTGCTGATCAACGAGCGCCGGCTGAACATGATGAATGCCGAAGACCGCAAGTTCCTCCAGGCCGAGATGGACAAGTTCCTCTCCGGCGAGGAATACGCCCAGGCCGACGGTTACGTGCCGCCCAGCGAGTAAACCTGCAAACCGCCTGAAGGCAATCCCGGGGCCGGCGACGGCCCTCCCATGACCCCGGGGCGCATCCGGGCTAGCCGATAGCGCCGACCTCGTTTCCACGACTTGCAGCTAAATACCCGTAATCGCTAAATATTTTCAAACTCACGCTTGACAGGCATAAGCCAAATCCGTCTAATAGCGCCCCGTTGCCCAGGTAGCTCAGTCGGTAGAGCAGGGGATTGAAAATCCCCGTGTCGGCGGTTCGATTCCGTCCCTGGGCACCACCTTT
>JBFKAF010000883.1:0-1495 GCA_041621735.1 Pseudomonas sp. | reverse complement strand
CTCATCGATTTCGGCCTGGGCCTGGTAGCTGACTTCCGGATACAGGTCGGGGTGCTCGCCAATCGGCAGCTCCATGTACTCGTCCGGGCTCGCCAGCGGGTAGGGGTGCAGGTCGCGCTCAGGGAAGCCCTGGACCGCCGCGCGGGTGTTGCGAAACAGCAAACGGCCGGTGCCGTGACGGTCGAGCAGCTCGCGCACCAGGCGCGCGGACGCCTCGCTGTCACCCGCCTTGACCGCGGCCAGCAGGCCTTCGCCCTCACTGCCGAGGAAGTCATGAATGGTCTGGTGGGCGGCGGGCGACAGGCTGCCTTGGTCCAGCAGTTCCTGTACCGCTTCGGCGACCGGGCGGTAGTGGGCACTTTCGGCGCGGAAGGCTTCGAGGTCGTGGAAACGGTTCGGGTCGAGCAGGCGTAGGCGCGCGAAGTGGCTGTCCTGACCCAGCTGCTCGGGCGTGGCGGTAAGCAGCAATACGGCGGGGATGACCCCTGCCAGTTGCTCGACCAGGGTGTATTCCGGGCTGGCGCGATCCGGGTGCCATACCAAGTGGTGCGCTTCGTCGACCACCAGCAGATCCCAGCCGGCAGCGAACAGCGCGTCCTGGGCCTTGTCGTCCTCGCACAGCCATTCCAGGGCCACCAGGGCCAACTGGCAGTCCTCGAACGGATTGCTGGCATCGCTCTCGATGAAACGCTCCTGGTCGAACAGCGCCACTTCCAGGTTGAAGCGGCGGCGCATCTCCACCAGCCACTGATGCTGCAGGTTCTCCGGCACCAGAATCAGCACGCGGTTGGCGCGGCCGCTGAGCAACTGGCGGTGGATCACCAGGCCGGCCTCGATGGTCTTGCCCAGGCCCACTTCGTCGGCCAGTAATACCCGTGGGGCGATGCGGTCGGCAACTTCACGGGCGATGTGCAACTGGTGGGCGATGGGTTGCGCGCGCACGCCGCCCAGGCCCCAGAGCGAGGATTGCAGCTGGCGGCTGGTGAATTCGAGGGTGCGGTAGCGCAGGGCGAACCAGGGCAGCGGGTCGATCTGCCCGGCGAACAGGCGGTCGCTGGCCAGACGGAACTGGATGAAGTTGGACAGCTGGGTTTCCGGCAGGGTGACGCTCTGGTTCTGCCCATCGAGGCCGTGGTATACCAGCAGGCCGTCGATGTCATCGACTTCCTGTACGGTCAGTTTCCAGCCTTCGAAATGGGTGATCTCATCGCCGGGCGAGAAGCGCACACGGGTCAGGGGCGCATTGCGCGCGGCGTATTGGCGGGTTTCGCCGGTGGCCGGGTAGAGCACCGTGAGCATGCGGCCTTCCTGCATCAGGACGGTGCCCAAACCCAACTCTGCCTCGCTGTCACTGATCCAGCGTTGCCCCGGTTCGTATTGCGCCATGCCTGTCTCCCGCGTGAAAAAGCCGGCTATGGTAACGGAACGCCACGCCAAGACCAAAGGCGCAATGGCACTTAGCGAGCTAACTTCAGTCAAAAGTGTAGCGAGGCTG
>JBFKAF010000882.1:0-1501 GCA_041621735.1 Pseudomonas sp. | reverse complement strand
TAGTTACCCGGTGGGCCGTAGCCGCGCGTTGGGAAGCGGCGATGGCTGGGTCAGTCGCCTGTGGCTACAGGTCGGCTCGGGTCGGTAATCCACTCGCTCCAAGAGCCGGCGTAGAGCGGCGCCAATGGGTAACCGGCGAGACACAGGGCAAACAGGTTGTGGCAGGCGGTGACGCCTGAACCGCAGTAGGCGACCAGCTCGCTGGCGGGGCGTTGCTTGAGCTGTGCGGCAAAGCGCTGGCGCAGTTGCTCGGCGGGTAGAAAACGGCCGGTGCTGTCCAGGTTGTCGGTGAACGCCGCGCATTGAGCGCCGGGAATATGCCCGGCAACCGGATCGAGCGGTTCCACTTCACCGCGAAAGCGCGGCAGGGCACGGGCGTCGAGCAAGGTCAGCTCCGGGCTGTGCAGGCGTTGTTGCAGTTGACTGGCGCTGACCAGCAAGCCGGCATCTGCTTGGCCTTGAAAATCGCCGGGGGGAGCGCTGGACGGTGTTTGTGTCAGCTGCAGGCCGGCCTCGCGCCACGCCTGCAAGCCGCCGTCGAGCAGGTAAACCCCTTCACGTTTGCCCAACCAGGCCAGCAGCCACCAGGCGCGGGCGGCAAAAGCGCCAGGGCCGTCGTCGTACAGCACCACCTCGCTGGCGTTGTTCAGGCCCCACTGCCGCAGACGTTCGAGCAGCGCGGCCGCTTGCGGTAACGGGTGGCGACCGGTAACGCCCTTGCTGATCGGTCCCGACAGGTCGCGCTCGAGATCGGCGAACTGTGCCCCGGCGATATGCCCTTGGTCGTAGCTGCGCTGGCCGTAGGCCGGATCGTCGAGGGCGAAGCGGCAATCGAGTATCAGCAGGTCGGGTTGTTCCAGACGGGCGTAGAGTGCACTGGGCGTAATCAGTTGAGCGATGGACATGGCAGGCATCCTCGAGGCAAGGGCAGATCAACGCATGATAAACCGCACTGCCGATTAAGCAGCCTCTGGATAAGCCCTAGATGAACTGCAACCCTGGGCGCAATCCATTGAGGAAATAGCGGCTGAGATTGAGAAGAAACCATGGCATTGTTTCCGGGATGAGTGCATGGCGGCAGGCCATCCCGCCCACTTCGTTTATTGGATGGGGGCATACGGGTGTTCTGCCTGCCTGCGAAGTGAATCGTGAGCCTCAGCTTTAAGGATTTCCGCGATGGTCGAACTTTCTGCCTTCCCCATCACTCGCAAGTGGCCGGCCCGCTACCCCGAGCGCTTGCAGCTTTATTCCCTGCCAACACCAAACGGGGTCAAGGTCTCGATCATGCTGGAAGAGACGGGCTTGCCCTACGAGGCGCACCGGGTCAGTTTCGATAGTCATGATCAACTGTCGCCCGAATTTCTTTCGCTTAACCCCAACAACAAGATTCCGGCCATCCTCGATCCCAACGGGCCGGAGGGCCAGCCGCTGCCGTTGTTCGAGTCGGGCGCTATCCTGATCTACCTCGCCGACAAGACCGGACAGCTGTTGCCCGGCGAGC
>JBFKAF010000881.1:0-1502 GCA_041621735.1 Pseudomonas sp. | reverse complement strand
TCTCGCATGCACGCGCGCGCCAAACAGCCCACGAATCCTCAGTACGGTTAACGCGCTCCCCGGGTGGCATTCACATTCAGTCTATGCCGGCCTGACGAGTCCTTGATCTGCGCAATAGCAAGGCCGACATCGAGCACCCACCCGATTCGCCTGCGGGATCGACCAAGGGATGGCACACTAACGCCCCTTGCCGCCGACGATCGCCGGCAATAACCCACTGCGCCGCTCGGCTGACAGGATCCTTTACATGCAAGTAGAAAGCTTCTTTGAATGGCTCGGCCAGGCCTTCGGCGAACTGATCCGCTTTATCGTCGAAGGCCTGAGCGGCTTTCTCAACCTGTTCGGCAGCGCCATCGGCAGTTTTATCGACGGTATGTCCAAGGCGCTGGGCATTGCCCCTTCATTACTCGGAATCGCCGTACTGGTGATTGGCCTGCTGCTGCTCTACGCCGCCGTGCGCGCCTTTCTGCGCCGCTCGATCATCGCCGGCATCATCTGGCTGTTTCTCGGCCTGTGGCTACTCAGTGGGCTGATTCGCTAAACCGTACAGCCAAGCAGCTTCAGGCCCGCTGCCTGCGGCGGGCCTGAGCGCATCAACGCGGCTTGACCACCAGGCGCTCCGGGGTTTCGCCGAGCGCCTGCCAGTTCGGCCGGTACATGGACTCCACCTGCGGCGGCGGCACCCGGTAACTGCCTGGGGTCACGGCGCGTGCCAGGTAGAGCAGGTGGGTGCTGCCGTAGGCGCCGAGGTCCAGCGCCGCGACGTAGCGGTCGGCGCGGAACTCCTGGTGCTTGAGGTTGGCGTTGGCCATCGATTTCTGCCACTCCTGCACCGCCGTGCCGGCATCGGCCAGGCTGGCGGCGCTCTGCGCCAGGTTCTGGTTTTCCAGTTCCAGGCCGGCCGGCAGCAGGTCGACCACCAGGGCGTCCGGCACCCGCTGCTTGGCCGCCAGGCTCAGGTGCACCAGCACCAGTTCGCCGCTGCGCAACGTGCCGAGGTCCAGCGGGCGACCGTCCAGGCCCAGGTACTCGCGCTGGATGCTGAGGTTTTCGCCGCCGCTGGCTGGCGCCTTGAGCGGGTAGCCGGACAGCGTCAGCTGTTGATACAGCGGCTCTTCGCCCGAGTTGCGGATGCTCAGTGGTTCGGCCAGTTGTTCGGCGTCCAGCCTGATACCCGCCTGGGAATTGCTCAACGCGAAGGCGAAGCTGCCGCTGTTCAGCTCGGCGCGCCAGGCCGGTTCGGGCTTGCTCAGCAGGGTGCGCCCGGCCAGGTACAGCGCATTGCGCTCCTGGGTCGACAGCCACTGCTGACTGGCCACTTCATCGGCCAGGGCGAACAGCCGTTTCTCGCGGCTGCCGGCGGCCAGTTCGTGCTCCTCCAGCAGCGCCAGGATCAGCGCCTGATCGCGCAGCGCACTGCCGTAATCGGCCAGCCAACCCTCGTCGCTGCGACTGCGCGCCAGGCCGGCGGCCAGGGCCTGATCGGCGCGCGGCTGATCGCC
>JBFKAF010000880.1:0-1502 GCA_041621735.1 Pseudomonas sp. | reverse complement strand
GAGCAGCGCGTCCTTGATCGAGCGATGGACGATCAGCCGCGAGCCCGCCGAGCAGTTCTCGCCCATGTTCCAGAACGCCGCGCTGAGCACGTTGCCGGCCACCGCCTGGAGGTCATCGGCGTCGCCCATGACCACCTGTGGGTTCTTGCCGCCACATTCCAGTACCACGCGCTTGAGGTTGCTCTTGGCCGAGTATTCGAGAAACAGCCGGCCGACCTCGGTGGAGCCGGTGAAGGCGGTCATGTCGATGTCCGGGTGCAGGCCGATAGCCTTGCCGGCGCTGTGGCCGAGGCCCGGTACCACGTTGAGCACGCCAGCCGGGATGCCGGCTTCGAAGGCCAGTTCGGCCAGGCGCAGGGTGGCCAGGGAGGTCAGCTCGGCCGGCTTGAGGATCACGCTGTTGCCGGTGATCAGCGCCGGGCCCAGCTTCCAGCCGGCCATCATGCAGGGGAAGTTCCATGGCAGCACGGCGCCGACCACGCCGATCGGTTCGCGCTTGATCATGCCGATGTTGCCGGGGGCGGAGGGCGACAAGGCGTCATACAGTTTGTCGCCGGCCTCGGCGTGCCAGCGGATGGTGTTGGCGGTGTCGGGGATGTCGATGGCGTAGCACTCGCCGACCGGCTTGCCGGCTTCCAGGGACTCCAGAACCGAGAGTTCCAGGCGATTGGCATCGATCAGGTCGGCGAAGCGGATCATCGTCGCCTTGCGCTCGGCCGGCGCCAACCGCGACCAGACGCCAGCGTCGAAGGCCGCGCGGGCCGCTTTTACGGCGCTGTCGACATCCTCGGCGTCGCAGGCGGCGACTTCGCACAGCACCTGGCCGGTGGCCGGGTTCAGGGTGCTGAAGGTGGCGCCGGAGCGGGCGGCGACGAAGCGGCCGTTGATAAAGGCCTGGTTGCGGTATTCCAGGCGCTCGAGCTGCTGATCGATGGCGCTGCGGGTGAGGGTGTCAGTCATTGTTGTTCTCCTGAAGGTTGAAAAGTTTCAGAGTTCTACGCCGGCGGTCCACTCTTTCCAGGCAATGGACGAGCGTACGCCCAGGCCCAGCAGTGGTTCGGGCGGATTGCGCGAGGGTTTGGGCTGTTCCAGCATGATGCTGAGCAGGTCGCTGTCCACGCCCAGGGCGTAATCGGCGATCAACTTGCCGGAGATGGTGCTGCGGGTCAGGCCCAGGCCGTTGCAGCACACCGCGCTGAACACCTCGGGGGCAATCTCGCCGAACACCGAGCCGTTGTTGCGCGAGATGCACAGGGCACCGCCCCAGGTGTATTCGAAGTCGACCTCCGCGAGCATCGGGAAGCGGCTCTCGAACGACTTGCGATGGGCCCGGCGCACCCGTTGCAGGGTGCTGGCCGAGGCCTGCACTTCGGGGTTGTAGGTGAAGGAGTTGCGCACGCAGATGCGTCCATTGGCCAGCCGGCGCACGGTGGAACCCAGCGGGTCGGCCGGAATCAGTCCCCAGCTTTCCTCGCCACCGAGACGCTCGAGCTCCTCGGGGG
>JBFKAF010000879.1:0-1503 GCA_041621735.1 Pseudomonas sp. | reverse complement strand
GGGCCCTCCCTGCAACTGTCCTTGGTTTCAAGATACACCTCACCGCGCCGCTCGATTAGTGCAAATCGCAATAAAACAGTGCTTGCTCGGACTGGGCCTGAATAACGACTCCGCCGTCGTTGGCGCAACGCCGTCGGCCGATGGGGCTGGTGCGTGGCGCGGGCTGTGCGTGCGCGCAATGGCGCATGCCCGCGCGCCATGGTTATTCAATGGCCAGTTAAATCATGCCGATTCTTTGCGCGGGGCCCCCGGCAGGAGAATATTCGGTTAGCCTGAACCTCGGCGGCCACAAAGCCTCGAAAGCAGACACGTCATCCCGGAGAAGCCCTATGCAAGTACAAGTGCACACTAATCAGATTGAAGGCAGTGCCCGGCTTCAGGAGTGGGTAGGTTCGGCGGTGATGGACAAGCTCGAGTACTTCGAGGAGTCGCTGACGCGCGTCGTCGTGCATATCAGCGACGAAAACGCGCAAAAGTCCGGTCCCGACGATAAACGCTGTCAGATCGAGGCCCGGCCTAAGGGCCATCAATCCATCTCGGTGACCCACAAAGCCGCAGACCTGGGGGTTGCCGTGGACGGCGCCGCGGAAAAAATGCTCCACGCCCTCGAGCATCTGATGGGCAGGCTTGACGCCAAGGTGGTGTCGACCGGGCGCCTGCAAGAACCCAGTGAAGAGTCCGCCGACGCTTTGCTGCAAGAGGACTTCCTGGAAAACCAGCAGGCCTTGGGCCGGGACTGAGCACAGCCTCGCGCCTCACCCCGTCATCCTGGCGAGGGTGAAGATGCAGACTAGCAAGGCATTATGAAGAACCGCCCGCTGCGGCGGTTCTGGCTGGCTGAACGGGTGTTGGCGGCAGCCAGCGCGGTTTACCGTTGCGGTGCGCAGGCAGTCCAGGCGAGGTGCTCTGTTGATCCGCGCAGTGGGCTGCGCATGGCGGGAGTAATGCCCGGTGGTGCCGCGGCGGTCGGCTTATCCGCTGATTGAATGGCGTCGCTCCCCCTAATGCCGGTCTGCCTTTTTATGGTTCTGAATGGAAGTTGGCCGCATGCCGCGCATGGTTTCGCTCTTCGTCTTAGTTGTCGCGTGCTATGCGTTGGCCTGCGTTGCCCTGTTCGCGTTTCAGCGTGCGCTGATTTACTTCCCACAACCGCGTGCCATCGCGACTCCGGCCACGACGCTGTGGTTGCCGGTAAGCGACGCCGAGCTGCTGGTGTCGGTCAGGCCGCACGCCGGGCCGAATGCCTTGATCTATTTCGGCGGCAACGCCGAGGATGTCTCGCTGAACCTGCCCGAGTTCGCCCAGGCCTTTCCAGATCATGCGCTCTACCTGCTGCACTACCGGGGTTATGGCGGCAGCACCGGGTCGCCCTCCGAGGAGTCCATCCAGCGCGATGCCCTGGCCTTGTTCGATCGGGTGCACGCCAGCCATTCGCGTATCGTGGTGCTGGGCCGCAGTCTGGGTTCGGGGGTTGCGGTACGCCTCGCCAGCCAGCGTCCCGCC
>JBFKAF010000878.1:0-1513 GCA_041621735.1 Pseudomonas sp. | reverse complement strand
ATTTCCACATCGTCGCCGTTGCCGAAGACGCCATCCACCAGATCACGATTGGTGATCAAGTGGCCATTGGACACTGGCCCGTCCGGGGTCATGTCATAGGCACGCAGGAACACCTGCTGCGAGGAGTGCGAACCATAGGTCTGGTTCTGGTCGACGAACGGCGAGGTGGTGTTGCTGTGCTCATGGATATCGTCGGCCGTGCCCAGCACGCCGTCCGGCCCAGGCTGGTTGGTGGCACGGGTCAGCACCATGAAGTTGGTCGGGCTGCCCGGAACAAACAGCGGATCATCCGGTTGCAGGGGGATGAACACAGTGCCGCTGCCGCCCTTGGTCACCAGGTCCAGACCATGGTCGAAGAACTGGCCGAAGAAGGTCATCCAGGGGTTGAACGGCGCGGACAAGCCTTCATCCGGCGCCTCGTTCGGCAGGAAGAACACGTCCTGGTCATCGGGCGTGCCGAATATGCCGTCCAGGCCCGGGCTAACCACGGTTCCGGCCATGGCCGCCGCCGCTGCAGCGACTGCCGCCGGGTTATTGGCGGTCTGATCGACGATCAGGTTGCTGATAATCCGCGGCTGAGCGTCCTGCACAAAACCGCTGGTCTGGCTATAGGACGTCGGGGTAACCCCATCACCGCCCATCGTAGGGTCCAAGGGGTCCGCCTCGTTGAACTGCGGATCGAGCATCCGCGGGAACACGGTGTCCGCCGCGCCGAACTCGCTCTGTCCTTCACGCAGGTTGTTGAGCTCGCCGCTGACCGTGCGCAGGCCGAGGACCGAGCGCTCATGAGGCAACAGCGACAGCAGATCTGCGCCTGCCGCATGCTGTTCGGCGATCTTGATCGAGTCCAAGATGAACTGCAGATCGGAGCGGATCAGGTGCATACCCGGGCTGCTGGTGCTGGACTCGACCGGTAGCGGTGCTACCGGGCCTGGAGCGGCGCCAGCCAGAACATCAGCCGTCTCGGCCGAGTAGACGTTTTCCAGCACGCCGTTGGCGTCCTTGTAGACCGCACGGGCGCGGATGTTCAGGCCCTCCAGATCAGGAGTGACCCGCAGACTCTGGCCCACCACCGGCAGGCCGCCAGGGCCGAGGATATCCTCGAAGAAGCCGTCGCCGGGTATCAGTTCCACCTGCCAGTAGTAGCTGACCCGGCCGGTGACCGCGCCGGTCGGGTTGGTGCCGCTGACATTGTCGCCGTCGGTCACATTGGCGAGCGAGGCGACCAGGGTCTGACCGACCTGCGCCGTGCCGATGAGTTGTACCTGGCCCTGTGGCGCGGTGTTACCCCCCAGGGTCGCGCCCGGGGTTTGCTGCACCAACACACCATTGACGTTGACATAGGCCGCATCATTGAACTGCAGGCGCTCGATATGGGTGAGGCGGTCGACGCCATCACCGTCGACGAAGGTATCGATCACCGTAATGATGTCGTCGTTGATATTGCCGGGCGTGCCGTTGTTGTTGAGGTTAATGATGTAGTCGGCGAAGTTGCCGGTGAACATGGCCGTGT
>JBFKAF010000877.1:0-1514 GCA_041621735.1 Pseudomonas sp. | reverse complement strand
TGAGCTACTGCATTTCCCTGTTGGTCATCGCCAAGATCAAGTCGCTGGTTTTCTACTGGATACACCGGCTCTCCGAACAGTTCATTCATACCTGAGCACTCGCCATGGCCGTGTACATCGTCACCGGCAAGCTGGGTGCCGGCAAAACCCTGCTCGTGGTTATGCGCATCCTGGCCTACCTCAAGCAGCGTCGTCGGGTAGCGGTAAACATCGACGTAAAAATGAACAAGCTGTGTCAGCGCGATAACCGCTACTCGCGTCTTGTCCGTCTGCCCGACCTGCCCTCGGCCGAAGACCTGATCGGCCTGGGCATGGGGCACGACAGCTACGACGAAGAACGCTTCGGCGGCATCTTCCTCGATGAAGCCGGGGTCTGGCTCAACTCGCGCGACTGGAACAGCGGCGGGCGTACCGACCTGCTCAAGTTCTTCCTGTTCCTGCGCAAGCGCCGCTGGGATCTGTGGCTGTGCGTGCAGAACGTCAACGTCATCGACAAACAGATTCGCGAGTCGATTGCCGAGCACGTCGTCTACATCAATCGCTGGGACCGGATGAAGTTGCCGTTCCCGTTCGGCTTCCTGCTTACCGTGCTCTCCCTCGGCTTTTTTCGGGGTCGCCTGCCGAAGATGCACCAGGCCATCGTCAAGTACGGCGCCAAGTTCAACTCACCCAAGGTCGAAGACTGGTTCTACCGCGGCGAAGAGTTCTACGACTTCTACGACACCACCCAGGAATACAACAAGGACTACGACAAGGGCGCCTACTCGATGCTGCCACCGGGTTACTGGCGTCGTCCCTTGCCGACCGCCACGCGCGATGGAGGCTTCTACATGCGCACCACCAAAATCTTTTTCAAGCGCTTCGGCGTGATTAACGGTTTCTTCCTCGGTGTCCTGTGCGCCCTCTGTCTCAGCCTGCCGGTGTTCGCCGGTATCGCCCTGGTCAACCGTCCAACACCCACCACCAGCGCCCCCATCGAACGTCAGCAATCCGGCGACAGGCTCGCCGACGAATTTGCCGGCCTGCACATCGCCAGCTATGGCCGCCTCTCCGGCAAGAGCTTTTACGTGTTCCGTCTGGAAGATGGTTCGCGCCTGAGTAGCGAAGACCTGAGCGTGCGCGATGTGCAGGTGAAAGACCGTGGCCCCCGCGAAGCCCTGTTGGTTCGCGGTGACGACTTCCTCTCGATCTACAGGTGATTCCATGACTTCGCGCGTGCACAACTGGTTTTGCCTCTACGTCATTACCTTGCTCAGCCTGTTCCTGCTTTCTGCACCGCCTGCGGAGTCCGCTGAGCGCGTCGAACTGTATGACGCCACTCTGCAAGATTTCGTTGAATGGTCGGCCAACATCCTCGACAAGCCGGTGGTGGTCGGTTCCGACATACGCTCTGCACCGATCAGCGTGTTTGCCACCTACACCGGCAAAGCCGAACTGGAGCGCCTGCTTAACAATGCCGTGACCAGTGCCGGTTTTCACTTCTCGGCCAACGGCGGCAGCATCCTCATCAGCTC
>JBFKAF010000876.1:0-1515 GCA_041621735.1 Pseudomonas sp. | reverse complement strand
TGACATCACCTTCCGCATTAGCCGACCGGCAGATGGCAGCCTGGTGGCGATGGCCAAGTCGGGCTTCGTCTTCTTCAACTACCCAGGTCAACAGGTGGTGGCGATGCCGGCAGAGTTCAGCGCCAAGTTTCCGCGAGTCAATTGGCTGGATTGAAGCCGCGCCCGCGACAGGCTGACAGCGAATCCAGGCCTGCTGCGCCATCGCTAACGGCAGCGTCCGTCGACGTGACCCTGCGCAGCAGGTACTGCCATGTCCGCCAAGCACTCGGCGCCCCGGATCAGGCCAGGATGCCCAATCACGGCGCACATATAGCCCGCACGCCCCATTTTGATTCGCCGACCGCCCCCAACAGACAGCCCTGCCCCTGATTAGCCGCGGGTCAGGGTGTTGGCTCAGCTCTTGCAAAGAACCCACTAGCGGTAGCCAAAGGCGGCTATCCCAAAACGACACAGACGTCGCTTCATCCGCGCTTTCGAGCGTCACGGTGATGCGGCGTTTTTTCGTTTCACCCCAGCGTTTGGGGTTGGTGGCGCCTCTGCGATCCAGGGGCTTCGCTTGTAACTCTCTCAACCCAGCTGTGGCTCAGGCCGCAGGGCGCCGCATCACAAGTGTGGCGCCTCCCCGGCGGGCTGTGCGCGGTGTGTCCACGACCACGTCGCACGCAGCCCGACCGGGACCCTTTTTTGCTGATGAGGTGTTCGATGAATACAAGTTTCTGGAAAGCTGGCCATACGCCGACGTTGTTCGCCGCTTTTCTCTATTTCGATTTGAGCTTCATGGTCTGGTACCTGCTAGGCCCACTGGCGGTGCAGATCGCCACCGACCTGGACCTGACCGCCCAACAGCGCGGCCTGATGGTCGCCACACCGATTCTGGCCGGCGCCATACTGCGCATTTTCATGGGCCTGCTGGCCGATCGCCTGTCGCCGAAAAGCGCCGGTCTGATCGGCCAGGTCATCGTCATCTGCTCGCTGTTCGCCGCCTGGCAGATCGGCATCCAGACCTATGAGCACGCGCTGCTGCTCGGTTTGTTCCTCGGTGTTGCCGGCGCCGCCTTTGCCGTCGCGCTGCCCCTGGCCTCGCAGTGGTATCCCGCCGAGCATCAGGGCAAAGCCATGGGCATTGCCGGCGCCGGTAATTCCGGCACCGTGCTGGCAGCCCTGTTCGCGCCCGGTCTGGCCGCGCTGTTCGGCTGGCAGAACGTGTTCGGCTGGGCCCTGATCCCTCTGCTGTTCGCCTTGCTGGTGTTCGCCCTGCTGGCCCGTAATGCGCCGCAGCGGCCGCAACCCAAATCCATGGCCGACTACCTCAAGGCCCTGGGCGACCGCGACAGCTGGTGGTTCATGTTTTTCTACAGCATCACCTTCGGCGGCTTCGTCGGCCTGGCCAGCGCACTGCCTGGCTACTTCAACGACCAGTACGGCCTGAGCCCGGTCACCGCCGGCTACTACACCGCCGCCTGCGTCTGTGCCGGCAGCCTGATGCGCCCACTCGGCGGCGCATTGGCCGACCGT
>JBFKAF010000875.1:0-1516 GCA_041621735.1 Pseudomonas sp. | reverse complement strand
CCGGCGCGCACTTCGAGGAATACGTTGTGGCTATCCTTCGGGTCCTTGGGCAACAACATGCGCTGCAAGCGCTCTTCCAGTTCGAGCAGCTGCACCTTGGCCTGGGCGACCTCATCTTCCGCCATCTCGCGCATATCCGGATCGCTGTCCTTGAGCAACGCCTGCGCGCCCTCCAGATCGCCCTGGACCTTGCGGAACTCGCGGAACGCCTGGTTCACCGGTTCGATCTCGGCGTACTCCTTGGAGTACGCGCGGAACTGGGTCTGATTGGCGATCACTTCGGCGTCGCCGAGCAAAGCGGTCAGCTCTTCGAAGCGATCCTGCAGCAGGTCGAGTTTGTTGATCAGTGAAGCTTTCATTGCAGGCCTTTATTGGACGGCGCGCCCTCATCGAGGGCAAAGAGTTCCTGAGCCACGGCCAACGCTTCGACGCGGCCATCGGCGGAGAGTTTTTTCAGTTGCACGCTGGGCGCATGCAACAGCTTATTGGTCAGACCGCGAGCCAGCTGCGCCAGCACCTCTTCGGCCGAGCCGCCGTTGCCGAGCACGCGCAGGGCCTTGGCCAGCTCCTCATCGCGCAAGCGCTCACCCTGTTGCCGGTAGGCCTTGAGCACGTCCACCGCGGCCAGCTCGCGCAGGCGCAGCATGAAGTCGTCGGCACCGGCGGCAACCAGTTCCTCGGCGGCTTCGGCGGCGCCCTGGCGGCTTTTCAGGTTTTCCTCGATCACCTCATGCAAGTCGTCGACGGTGTACAGGTACACGTCATCCAGCTCGCCGACCTGGGGCTCGATGTCGCGCGGCACGGCGATGTCGACCATGAAGATCGGCTTGTGCTTGCGCCGTTTCAGCGCACTCTCCACCGCCCCCTTGCCGAGAATCGGCAGCTGGCTGGCCGTGGAGCTGATGACGATATCGCTGTTGGCCAACTCGTGGGGGATGTCCGAGAGCAATATGGCGTGGGCGCCGAACTGCTCGGCCAGGGTGCTGGCGCGCTCCAGGGTTCGATTGGCCACGACGATGCGTTTGACCCCCTGATCGTGCAGATGCCGGGCCACCAGGCTGATGGTTTCGCCGGCGCCGATCAGCAACGCCTGGCTGCGGTGCAGGTCGCTGAAAATCTGTTTGGCCAGGCTGACGGCGGCAAAGGCCACGGACACCGGGTTCTCGCCGATGGCGGTATCGGTGCGCACCTGTTTGGCGGTGCTGAAGGTCGCCTGAAACAAGCGTCCAAGCAGCGGGCCCAGGGTACCGGCCTCACGGGCCACGGCGTAGGCGGACTTCATCTGGCCGAGAATCTGCGGCTCGCCGAGTACCATCGAATCCAGCCCGGAGGCCACGCGCATCATGTGGCGCACCGCCGCGTCGTCCTGGTGCACATAGGCGCAGGCGCGCAAGTCGTCGAGATTGAGCTGATGATAGTCGGCCAGCCAGGCCAGCACGGCATCGGCGGTCAGGCTGTCCTGCTCCAGATACAGCTCACTGCGGTTGCAGGTCGAGAGGATCGCCGCCTCGCGGCT
>JBFKAF010000874.1:0-1520 GCA_041621735.1 Pseudomonas sp. | reverse complement strand
GAATAGGGCGCGACCTTGCCGGTCAGGCTCAGGGTCATCATGGTGCGGCCGTGGTAGCCGCCGGTGAAGGCGATCACCCCGGCGCGGCCGGTGGCGGCGCGGGCGATCTTCACCGCGTTTTCCACGGCTTCCGAGCCGGTGGTGACCAGAAGGGTCTTCTTGGCGAAGTCGCCCGGCACCTTGGCCGCGACCTTCTCGCAGACTTCCACATAGGGCTCGTAGGCCAGCACCTGGAAGCAGGTGTGGGTCAGCTTGGTCAGTTGCTGCTGCACCGCGGCGATGATCTTCGGATGCAGGTGGCCGGTGTTGAGCACCGCGATGCCGCCGGCGAAGTCGATGAACTCGCGACCTTCGACGTCGGTGACCGTGGCGTTCTCCGCCTTGTCGGCGAAGATCGGGTGAATCTGCCCCACGCCGCGCGGAACGGCGGCCATGCGGCGTTGCATCAGGGATTCGTTGGTCTTGCTCATGATGTCCTCATTCACCGCTCATCGGTCGGTGTGGCTCAAGGATGAATGCAACCGGGGAAGAGCGTGTGCAGCATTCGATGATCGACTGCCACGCCCTGCGGGTTGCTCAGGTTCTTTTTACGCTGCTGCAAACCCAGGTGACCGGCTCGCTGGTTGAACCTGGGGCGTTTAATCTTCTAACGGTTCCACCGTTCGAGAGCTTCGGGGCTAAGGCCAGACAAGGCGGAAGCGGGCTTCAAAGCGCAGCGTACTCAAGTACGTGAGCATTTGCAGTCCGCTGCCAACGCCGTATGGCCGACGACCCGGAGGTCGATTCCATTACACACCCAGGCAGAGGTATTTGATTTCCAGGTAGTCCTCGATGCCGTACTTGGAGCCTTCACGGCCCAGGCCCGAGGCCTTGATACCGCCAAACGGCGCCACTTCGGTGGAGATGATCCCGGTGTTGATACCGACGATGCCGTACTCCAGTGCCTCGGCCACGCGGAATACCCGGCCCAGGTCGCGAGCATAGAAGTAGGAGGCCAGACCGAACTCGGTGTCGTTGGACATGGCGATCACTTCGGCCTCGTCCTTGAAGCGGAACAGCGGCGCCAATGGGCCGAAGGTCTCTTCCTTGGCCACCGCAGCGTTATTCGGCACGTCGATCAGGATAGTCGGCTCGAAGAAGCTGCCACCCAGGCTGTGCGGCTTGCCGCCGCTGAGCAGCTTGGCGCCCTTGCTCACGGCGTCGGCGATGTGCTCTTGCACCTTGGCCACCGCCTTGTCGTCGATCAGCGGACCGGTGGTGACGCCGTCATCCAGGCCGTTGCCGATCTTCAACTTGGCCACCGCGGTTTTCAGCTTCTCGGCGAAGGCGTCGTACACCCCGTCCTGTACGTACAGACGATTGGCACAGACGCAGGTCTGCCCGGCGTTGCGATACTTGGAGGCCAGAGCACCCTCGACTGCCGCATCCAGGTCGGCGTCGTCGAACACGATGAATGGCGCGTTGCCGCCCAGCTCCAGGGAAACTTTCTTGATGTCCTTGGCGCACTCGGCCATCAGCTG
>JBFKAF010000873.1:0-1522 GCA_041621735.1 Pseudomonas sp. | reverse complement strand
TTCGCGGTTTCTTGCCATGGAGTCCTTATAGTTGTCGTGACCGACATCGAGGAACATGCAGGGCACCGATACCGCGGTGGCGGTGCCGCAGGAGCTGGCATTGCGAAAGCTGATGACAGTCTGCTCGGCCAGCTCCGGGTTGGTCTGGCGGGCGTAGCCATTGAGCGAGAAGTTCGCCGCCCGCGCGGTTTCGCCGACGACCAGGATCGTCAGCTTGGGCTTGGCGGCACCGCCCACCTGCTTGACCTGGTGGGCATCGGCGCCGACCACTTGCAGCTGGGCCGGGGTCGCGAACTGGCGCTTGCCGTAACCGTGCACCGCTGCCGCCAGATTGGACGGTGTCAGCAGCAGGCGCAGTTCATGGTGATTGCGCAGCAGCGAGGCGTACGACTGATAGTTGCTCATCGCGATACCGCCCAGGCAGGCCAAGGCCAGCACCATGCTGGCCAACTTGCAGCCCAGCTCACGCGCCCAAGGCCGGCTGATCGGGCGTACCCGGCTGACGACCAGCACGGGCACTAAGCCGAAGGCAAACAGCCAGCCGAGCATGCCCCAGCTGAACAGGTCCAGCGCCTCGGCACTGTCGGTCTGCAGCACGTTGGTCAGCATGTTGTAGTCGATGACGATGCCGTAGCTGCTCATGAAGAAACTGGCAGCCGCCGACACCAGCAGCACGCCGAGAATCGCCTTGGTCAGCCGGCCCCAGGCCAGCAGGCTGAGCAACAGGTACAGCCACAGCCACACCAGCAACGGCAGGCTGATCAGGAACAGGCTGTTGTCATTGCTCCAGCCGCCCACGCCTTGCCAGACATCCCGCCAGAAGGGAATGTTCATGGTCAGCATCAACCACAGGGCAACGGCCATGATCAGCACGTTGCGGCTGATGGCGAAGGTCCACTTGGGAGCGCGTTCGGAGCTTTCGATTGACTGAGGGATTTTTCGCACAACGGCCTCTATGCGCAGGTCGAGAGAATGCTGCGCAGCCTAAGGAGTGCGATGTGAAAGACCTGTCGGGGCTATGTGAAGAATTCGTTGGCCGTCTGGTTAGCCATAGCCCCATGGGCAAAACGCCGCCCTCGGCAGGCGGCGTTCGATCGAGCGCAAAGTGGCTGAGCGGCCCGCGCTTCAAGCGACGAGCCGCTCGGCTCTCGGCTAGGACGTCAGGCCGAGACGGCTACGGCGACAGTATTTGCATTGCGGTTTTGACTGCGCATGGCGAAGACCACCAGCACCAGCAGAACCGCCGCGAGAATCGCCGAGGAACCGACTGTGCCGAACTCCAGGCCGCCCTGGTCATGGGTTTTGCTCAGGAAGTCGCCGAGGGTCGCACCGAACGGGCGAGTCAGCACGAAGGCGATCCAGAACAGCGCCACCGCCGAAATCCGCGTGTAGTACCGGGCCAGCGCGACCACGCCGATCAAGCCGCCAATCAACAAGGCGCCACCGGCAAAGCCCAGACCCGAGTCATCGGCCAGGTAATCGCCCAGCGCGGTGCCCAGGGTGTTGGAGAACAGAATCGCCA
>JBFKAF010000872.1:0-1530 GCA_041621735.1 Pseudomonas sp. | reverse complement strand
CGCGGCCTGCCCCGGCGGGCTGAGCAGCACTTCGCCGAAATGCCCGGACGCGCCATCGACCAGCTGCACCCCGTCGCGCAGGTACTGCAGCAGATGCACCGCCGACACGGCGATGCCGCGCTCGGTCTGAAAGCCGGCGACAAACACCCGCGGCGAGCTGGCCAGGCGTTGCGCCACCGCTTGCCGCTGGGGGCTGCGGCTATGCTCGTAAACCTGCACCAGCGAGGCTATTTCCAGCTCGAGACTGCGCGAGGCGCCCTGCGAATCCTCGCCGCTGTGCCGATGGAACTCCTTGAGGCGATCGCCGATCAACCAGGGGCTATCGCCCAGGTCATCCTTCAGGTCATTCTTCAGGGCCTTGAAGTGGCTATAGCCAAGGGAACGGCAGAAGCGGCCGACCGTGGACTCGCTCACGCCGAGCTTGTCGGCGATGGCGGCAGAGGTCTGAAAGGGCAGCTCATGCAGATTGGCCAGCATGTAATTGGCAATCGCACGCCCCGACGCGGTCGAGTGTTCCAGGCTGTTCTCGAGACGCTGCTTGATCGTTTGATTCATGAGTGACTCCCCGTTCAGGATTAAAATGAATGTTTTCTGTCATGCAGTCAACATTTGACAGATAACTGGCATATCCAGATAGTGATCACCACACCGCATGCGCCCCCAGTCGCGCCCCAACCCACCGCTCAGAACACCCAGGAAAAGCCTCCCATGACACCCGACGCCTCGATGGAAAGCATCAGCTTCGCCGAACTGAGCGCGCTGCTCGCCGCCATCTTCGAGAACCACGGCACCTCGCCCCTGGTCGCCCGCTGCCTGGCGGAAAACTGCGCCAGCGCGCAGCGCGACGGCTCCGACAGCCATGGCATCTTCCGCATCCCCGGCTACCTGTCGAGCCTGGCCAGCGGCTGGGTGGATGGTCAGGCCGAGCCCCTGGTGGAAGACCTGGCGCCAGCCTTCATCAGCGTCGACGCGCGTGGCGGCTTCGCCCAGCCGGCACTGGCCGCCGCCCGGCCACTGCTGGAAGCAAAAGCCAGAACGGCCGGCATCGCCCTGCTGGCGATCCGCAACTCGCACCACTTCGCCGCGCTCTGGCCGGATGTCGAACCCTTCGCCCAGCAAGGGCTGGTCGCCCTGTCCTTCGTCAACAGCTTCGCCTGCGTGGTGCCCCACGGCGGTCATAGCGCGCTGTTCGGCACCAACCCGATCGCCTTCGCCGCGCCGCGCGCCCAGGGCCAGCCACTGGTGTTCGACCTGGCCACCAGCGCCATCGCCAACGGCGACGTGCAGATCGCCGCCCGCGAAGGCCACCAGTTGCCGGAAGGCTACGGCGTCGACCGGCAGGGTCAGCCGACCCGCGACCCCAAGGCGATTCTCGACGGCGGCGCCTTGCTGCCGTTCGGCGGCTACAAGGGCTCGGCCCTGTCGATGATGGTCGAACTGCTGGCCGCCGCGCTGACCGGCGGACACTTCTCCTTCGAGTTCGACTGGTCGGGCCACCCCGGCGCGCAGACGCCCTGGACCGGCCAGCTG
>JBFKAF010000871.1:0-1539 GCA_041621735.1 Pseudomonas sp. | reverse complement strand
GTGCACGTGGCGGCGCATATCAAGGGCGCGCAGCTCAAGCTGATCCCCGGTTTGGCCCATCGCTTCCAGGACGCGTTCAAGGAACCGCTGCTGGCGGCGGTGTTGCCCTATCTGCAGGCCCATCGTCAGGAAGGGCGCTGGGCTCGTCTTTGATGCATGAGGGGGCGGCGTTGCCCCCTGAATACCGACATCCCGTTCGATGAAGTGAAAGTGGTGCCAGTTATGGCTCAGGCGATATGCGCATCGTTCGGGCACTGAGGCGATTCGACCTGCAGGTAGCGGCTCAGGCCTGCCTGCTGCGCAGGAGTCATGAACAGGCCCAGTTTGCTGCGGCGCCAGAGGATGTCGGCGGCCTCGATTGCCCATTCCTCCTGGCACAGGTAATCGACCTCCCGTGCATAGAGTCCGGCGCCGAGGTGCTCGCCGAGGTCGCGCAGGTTGTTGGCGCCGTTCAGCAGCGTCCAGCTGCGGCTGCCGTAGCAACTGGCCCAGCGCCGGGCGAGTGCGCGGGGGAGCCACTCGAAGCGGCTGCACAAGGCGTCGACCAGCGCGTGTCGGCTGTCCATCTGCTCGGCCCCGGGCAGCGGGCTGCTGGCGGTCCAGCTCGGGCCCAGCTTCGGGAACGTCGGGGCCAGTTGCGCCAGCGCCGACTCTGCCAGCTTGCGGTAGGTGGTCAGCTTGCCGCCGAACACCGAGAGCAGGGGCGCCTCGCCCGGCTGCCCGGACAGCGCCAGGGTGTAGTCGCGGGTGACGGCGGAGGGTTCGTCCGACTCGTCGTCGCACAGCGGGCGCACGCCGGCGTAGGTGTGCAGGATGTCGTCGTGGCTCAGCTGCTGCTTGAAGTGGGCGTTGACCACCTTGAGCAAATAGTCGGTTTCCTCTGCGCTGATGCTCACCTTGGCCGGATCGCCCAGGTACTCGCGGTCGGTGGTGCCGATCAGGGTGAACTGTTCCAGGTAGGGGATGGCGAAGACGATGCGGCGGTCCTCGTTTTGCAGGATATAGGCCTGCTCGCCGTCGAACAGTTTCGGCACGATGATATGGCTGCCTTGAATCAGACGGATGCCATAAGGCGATTCCTGCTTGAGGTCGTCGCGAATGAAGCGTGCCACCCAGGGGCCGGCGGCATTGACCAGGGCGCGGGCGCGAATCGAGTAGAGGCTGCCATCGGCGCGCTCCAGATGGATATGCCACAGGCCCTTGTTGCGCCGCGCACTCACGCAGCGGGTGCGCGTGTGGATATGCGCGCCTTGCTCGCGGGCGGCCATGGCATTGAGCACGACCAGACGAGCATCGTCGACCCAGCAATCGGAGTACTCGAAACCGCGCTGGATCTCGGCGTTGAGTGGGCTGTCGGCAGTGAAGCGCAGGCTGCGCGAGGCGGGCAGCTTTTCGCGTTTGCCGAGGTGGTCGTAGAGAAACAAACCGGCCCGAATCATCCAGGCCGGCCGCAGGTGCGGCCGGTGCGGCAGGATGAAGCGCATGGGTTTGACGATATGCGGCGCCTTGGCCAGGAGGACTTCGCGTTCGGCCAGGGCT
>JBFKAF010000870.1:0-1542 GCA_041621735.1 Pseudomonas sp. | reverse complement strand
AGTTCGGATGACTGAGGTTCTGAGGCAAGGCGCTGCGACGAGTCATAGCTGGCTATGGCGAGGAGCAGCAACGCAGTATCAGGGCCTCAGACGCCGAAATTGACTAATTGAACTAGCCACACAGGCCACCAACTAACCGAGGACAAGGAAGACCCATGACTATCGAGATCAGTCCCGTTACTGCCGCCGACCACGCCGCCTGGCTGCCACTGTGGCAGGGTTACCTCGACTTCTACCGGAGTGAGTTGCCCGCCGCGACCAGCGCAGTGACCTGGCAACGCTTCCTCGCCCCCTCCGAGCCGACCCATGCCGCCCTGGCCTGGCGCGACGGCCAGGCGGTGGGACTGGTGCAGTGGATCTTCCACCGCTCCAACTGGTCGGTGGAAGACAGCTGCTACCTGCAGGACCTGTTTGTCGCCGCCGATAGCCGCGGCGGCGGCATCGGCCGCCGGCTGATCGAGCACGTCTACGCCGAGGCCCGCGCCGCCGGCGCCACGCGCGTGCACTGGCTGACCCAGGAAGACAACTACAGCGGCCGGCAGCTCTATGACCGCATCGCCGAGCGTTCCGGCTTTATCCAGTACCGCAAGAACCTCTGAAAGGAGCAGCGCCATGACCCGCGCCAATCTGACCGACTGGCAGCCCCGCCCCATCCCGCAACGCGCCGCGCTGGATGGCCAGTACGTGCGCCTGGCACCGCTGGACCTGGCCGCCCACGGCGACGATTTGTGGCTGGCGCTGCAAGGCCCCGACTGCGACCCGGCGCTGTGGGACTACCTGCCCTATGGCCCGTTTCCCCAGCGCGCGGCCTTCGACGCCTGGCTGGCGGCCAACGCGACCAGCGCCGACCCGCTGTTCTTCGCCGTGCTCGAGCGCCCCAGTCAACGCGCGGTCGGCCTGCTCAGCTTCCTGCGCCTGGCGCCCAGGGACGGCAGTATCGAGATCGGCCATATCGCCTTCGGCCGCGCCATGCAGCGCAGTCCGGCGTCCACCGAGGCGGTCTACCTGTTGGCGCAGCTGGCCATGGGCACGCTCGGCTACCGCCGCCTGGAATGGAAGTGCAACGCTCTCAACGCGCGCTCCATGCGCGCCGCCGAGCGCCTGGGGTTCGTCTACGAAGGCACTTTCCGCCAGCACATGGTGGTCAAGGGGCGCAACCGCGACAGCGCCTGGTTCTCCATCCTCGATAGCGAATGGCCGGCCTGCCAGGCTGCGTTCCAGCGCTGGCTGGCGCCCGCCAACTTCGACGAACAGGGACGCCAGCAACGGTCGTTGCAGCAGCTGCGCCAGCCGATCGGCCAGGACTGAGTCGCCTCACTCGACCTCGAACAGGCCGTCGCGCAGTTGACCGCCGCTGAGGCGCTGGCGAATGTCGGCGTCGATGCGCGGGTCATCCGGGCCATAGAGCATCACCTGGCGATAGGCGTTGACCCGGTTGATCTCCGCGCCCAGGTAATCCCAGACCACCCGGGTGCAGGCCGGGGTGCGCCGGTCGCCGCTGGAGACGCCGGTCTTCAGGCCATTGAGGCGGGTGATGCGACT
>JBFKAF010000869.1:0-1544 GCA_041621735.1 Pseudomonas sp. | reverse complement strand
TTGTAGTCGGCGCGCAGATTGCCAAGCATCGACACGGCCTGCATCGGATCGCTAAGGGCCAAGCTT
This sequence comes from Pseudomonas sp., assembly GCA_041621735.1. Lineage (GTDB taxonomy): Bacteria > Pseudomonadota > Gammaproteobacteria > Pseudomonadales > Pseudomonadaceae > Aquipseudomonas. The sequence goes on along the minus strand of JBFKAF010000869.1, from coordinate 1,478 downwards.
TTCAGCTCGGCAAAGCCGCCTGCCACCACCGCGGCCTGCTCCTGCAGAGCCAGATAGAGCGCGCGCTCATCCTCGCCCAGGCGCTCTTGCGCAGCGCTCTTGCGCAACCCCGCGAGCATTTCCTCGACACTCAGCTCCATTTCCTCGAGATAAGCCTCCAGCTCTTCGGTCGACGCTTCACCGTTCGACTCGAGTATCCGCACCACCATGGCATAGGCGTTGGCCATGGCGGCCTGAGACGCTGCCGAGATATCCAGTGCCTGCTTGTATTGCTTGACCCGCAACTGCTCCATCTCGTCGATGACCTCCTGCTGACTGGCCAGCCCCTGATAAGCGACTGCCGAGATAACCAGAAGGGAAAACACAAAGAAGGCGGGCAGCATGAGCAGCTTGGCGCCTATGGAGAAGCGGCTGAGCGAGAGCATCGTAGTACCTACATGTTGTTGTAATGGGGTGGTTCGACCAGGCATGACTAGACAGATAATCCACTGTGCAATATTCTAAATCCAGCATTCAATTCTTATTTCAGAACAACCATAGCTGAATGCACGTAAAATCGGCAGAAACCGCCGAGCTACCTGGCAAGACAAAATCAACAAAAGGTGCCTGCCCGATGTCCACCCAGAAAAACGACGCAGCTATCGATCTCACCGAGTTTAGGCAAGGCTGGCGCATGCTCATCCTTGCCGTCACCGGCGTGGCAATCAGCATCAATGCCGCCCTGCTCTACGGTTTTGGCACTCTGGTCGTGCCGCTGGAGCAGGCTTTCGGCTGGAGCAAGAGCGAACTGCAGGCCTCCATCACCTTCCTGTTCGGCGGGGCGGTGATTTCCCTGCAACTGGTCGGCTGGTTCAACCTGCGTTACGGCATGAAGCGGGTCACCCTGATTTCGCTGGTGCTGCTGTCGCTGGGTTATCTGGCCACTACCCAACTGCAAGGCTCGATCTGGTCGATGTACCTGGCCTTTGCGCTGCTGCCAATCATCGGCATGGGCGCGCTGGCGGTAACCTGGACCCAGTTGCTCAGCCTGTGGTTCGACCGCAACCGCGGCCTGGCGCTGGCGATCGGCCTCTCGGGCACCGGCATCACCGCCGCCACCATTCCGCGCCTGATGTCCTGGGGCATCGAGCAATGGGACTGGCGCGCCGCCTTTGTCATTCTCGCGCTGCTTAACCTACTGCTGTTGCTGCCGCTGACGCTGCTCTGGTTCAAGATGCCGGGGGCCCAGGCTGCCAACCGTCAGCACTCGGGCAACGAACTGCTTGGGCTGCCGGGCATGAGCTTTAAAGAAGGCATGAGCTCGCGCAAGTTCTGGACCTGCAACCTGGCGCTGGCATTGGTGATCTCATCCATCGTCGGCATGGTCACCAGCACCGTGCCGATGCTGCAGAGCCGAGGCTTGTCAGCCGGCGACGCCAACCTGATTTTCAGCTTCTTCGGCGTTTCGCTGATCTTCGGTCGGGTACTGATCGGCTATC
>JBFKAF010000868.1:0-1548 GCA_041621735.1 Pseudomonas sp. | reverse complement strand
GCGCCACCGTCTCGAAGCAGCCGATGTCGATCTGCCCGGCCACTATGTCGTTATCCGCCAGGGCGTTCTGCTCGAACTCGTGGGCCATGCGCAGCAGCTCCTGCGCCTTGCGATAGAAGCGCGCGCCACTGGGGGTGAGCGACACGCCCTGGGCGTGGTGACGAATGAGCAGTTGCACGCCGAAGTTGTCTTCCAGGCCCTTGATCGCGGTGGAGATCGACGGCTGGGCGATATACAGCTTGCGCGAGGCCTCGGCGACGCTGCCGGCTTCCACTGTGGTCACGAAATACTTGAGTTGGCGCAAGGTATAGGTCGCCACGCAAACCTCTACTGGGTTGTTGCCGCCCGGCTCTCGGGCAGCTGGTTGGGCCGGGTGGTCGTCCGCCTGCACCCGATTCGTCGGCCGTAGGCGCTGCATACGTGCTGGCGCAGGGTGGCCCGCTCGAGTCTGCACCATACCCCAGCTGCGCGCTTGGGGAGCGCTCGCGCTGCCGAGCTTTTTTATCGGCCCCGAGCATATTTTTACTAATTTTCCTCTGCCGAGCGATGTCGCAGTATCCCCCTCAACTGAACACAGACATGACCGCCGTGGTGGTCGATGAGGGAGTGCAGCGTGTTAGATCTCAGCTATTGGCAACAGCGGGCGGCCCGCCAAGGGTTTATCGACAAGGCGCTGATCGGCGGCCGTCAGGTGGCTGCCGCCTCCGGACTCACCTTCGACGCGATCAATCCGGCGACCAACCAGCTGCTGGCCAAGGTGACCGCCTGCGGCGAGGTCGAGGTCGATCTGGCGGTACGCAGCGCCCGCCAGGCTTTCGAGCAGGGCCCCTGGGCGCGGATGGCGCCGGGCGAGCGCAAGAAAGTTCTGCTGCGCCTGGCTGAGTTGATTCTGCAGCACCGCGAGGAACTGGCGCTGCTCGACTCGCTGAACATGGGCAAGCCGGTGATGGATGCCTTGAACATCGACGTGCCCGGCGCCGCCCATGTGTTCGCCTGGTATGGCGAAAGCCTGGACAAGCTCTACGACCAGGTGGCGCCCAGCGCGCAGAACGTGCTGGCGACCATCACCCGCGTGCCGCTCGGGGTGGTCGCCGCCGTGGTGCCGTGGAACTTCCCGCTGGACATGGCCGCCTGGAAGCTCGCGCCGGCGCTGGCCTCGGGCAACAGCGTGGTGCTCAAGCCGGCGGAGCAGTCGCCGTTCTCCGCCCTGCGTCTGGGCGAACTGGCGCTGGAGGCCGGCATCCCCGAAGGCGTGCTGAATGTGTTGCCGGGCCTCGGCGAGAACGCTGGCAAGGCCTTGGGCCTGCACCCGGATGTCGACTGCCTGGTGTTCACCGGCTCGACCCAGGTGGGCAAATACTTCATGCAGTACGCGGCGCAATCCAACCTCAAGCAGGTCTGGCTGGAGTGCGGCGGCAAGAGCCCGAGCCTGGTCTTCGACGATTGCCAGGACCTCGATCTGGCGGCGGAGAAAGCCGCCTTCGCGATCTTCTTCAACCAGGGCGAGGTCTGTTCGGCCAACTCGCGTCTGCTGGTCCAGCGCTCGAT
>JBFKAF010000867.1:0-1549 GCA_041621735.1 Pseudomonas sp. | reverse complement strand
TCGTGGGGCACGCACCCATAACCTGAAAAACATCGACCTGACCCTGCCGCGCGACAAGTTGATCGTAATCACCGGCCTATCGGGCTCCGGCAAGTCATCGCTGGCCTTCGACACCCTGTATGCCGAGGGCCAGCGCCGCTACGTCGAATCGCTGTCGGCCTACGCCCGGCAGTTTCTGTCGATGATGGAAAAGCCCGACGTCGACACCATCGAAGGCCTGTCGCCAGCCATCTCCATCGAGCAGAAATCCACCTCGCACAACCCCCGCTCCACCGTCGGCACCATCACCGAAATCTACGACTACCTGCGCCTGCTCTACGCCCGCGTCGGCATTCCGCGCTGTCCGGATCACGATGTGCCGCTGGAAGCACAGACCGTCAGCCAGATGGTCGACCTGATCATGGCCTTACCGGAAGGTCGCAAGCTGATGCTGCTGGCGCCGGTAATCCGCGAACGCAAGGGCGAACACCTGTCGGTATTCGAGGAGCTGCGCGCCCAGGGCTTCGTCCGCGCCCGGGTCAACGGCAAGCTCTACGAGCTGGATGAACTGCCCAAGCTGGATAAGCAGAAGAAGCACTCGATCGACGTGGTGGTCGACCGCTTCAAGGTCCGCGAGGACCTGCAGCAACGCCTGGCAGAGTCCTTCGAGACCGCACTCAATCTGGCCGACGGCATCGCCCTGGTGGCGCCACTGCCCGCCGAAGACGAGCAAAAGCAGGGCGAGGACGGCGAGGAGATCATCTTCTCGGCGCGCTTCGCCTGCCCGCATTGCGGCCACGCGATCAGCGAGCTGGAACCCAAGCTGTTCTCCTTCAACAACCCCGCCGGCGCCTGCCCTACTTGCGACGGCTTGGGGGTGAAGCAGTTCTTCGACACCAAACGCCTGGTCAACGGCGAGATGACCCTGGCCGAAGGGGCGATTCGCGGCTGGGATCGACGTAACGTCTACTACTTCCAGATGCTCGGCTCATTGGCTGCGCATTACGGCTTCAACCTGGAAATCCCCTTCGACGACCTGGCCGCCGAGCACCAGAAGACCATCCTGTTCGGCAGCGGCAGCCATAGCGTCGACTTCCGCTACCTCAACGACCGTGGCGATATCGTCAAACGCGCCCACCCCTTCGAGGGCATAGTGCCCAACCTGGAGCGCCGCTACCGCGAGACCGAGTCGACCAGCGTGCGCGAGGAGCTGTCCAAGCTCCTCAGCACCCAGCACTGTCCGGATTGCCGCGGCACCCGCCTGCGCCGCGAGGCGCGCCACGTGTGGGTCGGCGAGCGCACGCTGCCAGCCGTCACCGGCCTGCCGATCGGTGACGCCGCCGAATACTTCGGCGGCCTGGCATTGAGCGGGCGGCGCGGCGAGATCGCCGAGAAGATTCTCAAGGAAATCCGCGAGCGCCTGCAGTTCCTGGTCAACGTCGGCCTGGATTACCTGACCCTGGACCGCAGCGCCGACACCCTGTCCGGCGGCGAAGCGCAACGCATTCGCCTGGCCAGCCAGATCGGCGCCGGCCTGGTCGGGGTCATGTACATCCTCGACGAACCGTCG
>JBFKAF010000866.1:0-1553 GCA_041621735.1 Pseudomonas sp. | reverse complement strand
GGCCACCTGGAAGATTGGCGCATCCTCATCCTTGTTGATCGCAACGATCACCTTGGAGTCTTTCATGCCCGCCAGGTGCTGAATCGCGCCGGAGATACCGACGGCGATGTACAACTCAGGAGCGACAATCTTGCCGGTCTGACCGACCTGCATATCGTTCGGTACAAAACCGGCATCCACTGCGGCGCGCGAAGCACCGACAGCCGCACCCAGCTTGTCGGCCAGGGCGTATAGGTGCTTGAAGTTATCGCCATTCTGCATGCCGCGACCGCCGGAAACGACGATCTTGGCAGCGGTCAGCTCAGGACGATCGGACTTGGCCAGCTCTTCGCCGACGAAGGCCGACTTGCCGGCATCGCCGCCTGCTGCGACAGCTTCAACGGCCGCCGAACCGCCTTCAGCCGCGACCGGGTCGAAACCGGTGGCGCGCACGGTGATCACTTTCACCGCAGCCGAGGATTGCACGGTGGCGATGGCGTTACCGGCATAGATCGGGCGCTTGAAGGTATCGGCGCTTTCGACGGCAATGATCTCGGAGATCTGGTCAACGTCCAACTGCGCCGCAACGCGCGGCAGGATGTTCTTGCCGTTGCTGGTGGCGGCAGCCAGGATGTGGCTGTAACCCGCACCCAACTCGGCTACCAGCGGCGCAACGTTTTCCGGCAACTGATGGGCGAAAGCCGCATTGTCGGCGACCAGTACCTTGCTAACGCCAGCCACTTTGCCAGCAGCATCGGCAGCGGCGCCACAGTCTGCGCCGGCAACCAGCACGTGAATATCGCCACCGATGGCTTGCGCCGCGGCAACGGTGTTCAGAGTGGCGGCAGCCAGAGCAGCGTTAGTGTGTTCTGCAACAACTAAGATAGCCATTTAGATTACCTTCGCTTCGTTCTTCAGTTTCTCGACCAGTTCAGCCACGGACTTGACCTTGATGCCGGCGCTGCGGGTAGCCGGCGCTTCGACTTTCAGGGTCTTCACGGTGGAAGCGGTGGAAACACCGAGGGCGTCCGGAGTAACCACTTCCAGCGGCTTCTTCTTGGCCTTCATGATGTTCGGCAGCGACGCGTAGCGCGGCTCGTTCAGGCGCAGGTCGGTAGTGACGATAGCCGGCAGGTTCAGTGCAACGGTCTGCAGGCCGCCATCGATCTCACGGGTCACGCTGACCTTGTCACCGGCCACTTCCACCTTGGAGGCGAAGGTACCTTGTGCGTAGCCACTCAGCGCAGCCAGCATCTGGCCAGTCTGGTTGTTGTCGCTGTCGATCGCCTGCTTCCCTAGAATGACAAGCTGCGGCTGTTCCTTATCGACCACTGCCTTGAGCAGCTTGGCCACGGCCAGAGAGTTCAGCTCATCGCCAGATTCAACCAGGATGGCTCGGTCGGCGCCCAGGGCCAGGGCGGTACGCAGCTGCTCTTGAGCAGCAGTCGGGCCGATCGAGACGACGACGATTTCGCTCGCCACGCCCTTCTCTTTCAGGCGTACAGCTTCTTCCACGGCGATTTCGCAGAAGGGGTTCATCGACATCTTGACGTTGGCAAGATCAACGCCGCTGT
>JBFKAF010000865.1:0-1559 GCA_041621735.1 Pseudomonas sp. | reverse complement strand
TTGGCCTCCAGCCAAGGCAGCAGTCGATCGAACTGCGCGTGGTCGAAAGACAGCTGGCAGCTCCAGCGCGGATGCGGGCCAACCAGGCGTTGATGAATGCGCCCGACCTTGACCGCGAACAGCTCGCCGGCCTGTTCACAGAGCGAGGTGGCCAGGGCCAGCGACTGCTTATCGAAGTAAACATGCGCATGGTACTGGGGGTAGTTATTGCGCGGGCGCGTGGTCATGGTCGAGTCTCGGTGGGTCGCATGACGATAGACCTTAGCAGGCCGTTGAAAAATGTAGCGAGCGATGGCTAGGCAAGGCGGAATCGGCCGAAAAAGCGCAGTTTACGTGGTGTAAATGAGCATTTGATTCGCTTCGCTCACCCCTTCGGGGCCGCGCTGAAGCGCGTTCAACGCTGCGCTTTTGTGAGGCTGATTTCAACGACGCATAGCCGAGTGCAGTAGTTTTTCAACGGCCTGCTAGCGGTCGAGCGAGGGCCTGGTCCAGGGTTGTAATAGGCGCCGCATCAGCCGGTTTAGCGCCGTGAGTTCGTGCGGGCCCGATGGCCACCCGGCGTCGACTCCGCAGCCAGTTGGCAGCGGGTAAACCTCCGGACCCCGGCTCATGCTATCGTCGCGCTTTTCCAGTCATGCGGCGTGGAGCTGTAGATGAAATTCATACACCAACGCGAACACCTGAATGAGGACGACATCGTCGTCATCGAGTGCTCGCAGCCCTGCAACATCCGCCTGATGAGCGATGCCAACTTCCGCAGCTTCAAGAATGGCGGCCGCCACAACTACCATGGCGGCGCTTTCGATCGCTCGCCGATCAAGATCAATGTGCCGAGCAGCGGCTTCTGGAACATCACCATCGACACCGTCACCCGCAAGGCGGTGAGCCTGACGCACAAGCCGAAGATGACCTATTCGATCAAGTTCGTGCGCCGCTCCGAGTCGCGCCTGAGCTGATATCAGCGGGCGGGCTCAACGCTCGCCCGCGGTTTATCCAGGCTAGTGCTGCCCAGGCGGTACTGGTTGTCGCCGCTGCGCTTGGCCTCGTACATCGCCAGGTCGGCAACATGAATGAGCGTGTCCAGGTTCGACGCATGGTCCGGGAACATCGCAACGCCCAGGCTGCTGCCTATGCGCAGCTGGCTGCTGCCGAGACTGATCGGCGCTGCCAGCCCGGCGAATATCTTCTCGCAGATGCCGTTCGCTTCTTCTTGCAGGCCCTTGCCCTGGGTCAGCCCTTCGAGTATCAGCACGAATTCATCGCCGCCAATCCGCGCCACTGTGTCGGACTCGCGCAAGGCCTGCTTCAGGCGCGTGGCGGTGGCAACCAGTACCCGGTCGCCGGCGGCATGCCCGTGTTGATCGTTGATCGCCTTGAACCCGTTGAGGTCGACGAACACCAGGGCCACCCGGGTTGCACTGTCCCGCGCGCGTTCACGCGCCTTGCTCAACCGGTCCTCGAGCATCAGGCGGTTGGGTAACCCAGTCAGCGGGTCGCGATGGGCCAGCTTCTGCAGCTGCTTGGCCGAGGCCTTTTCCTCGGTGATGTCGCGGACCACC
>JBFKAF010000864.1:0-1561 GCA_041621735.1 Pseudomonas sp. | reverse complement strand
GGTCGCCATGTCGGCCATGTATGCGGCCAACCACCTGCATGGGGTCAAGGCGATCATCTGCATGACCGAGAGCGGCGACACGCCGCGGCTGATGTCGCGGATTCGCTCGCACCTGCCGATCTATGCCTTCTCGCGCAACCCGCGCACGCAGAATCGCGTCGCGCTGTTTCGCGGCGTGCAAACCATTCCCTTCGACAGCGACAGCTTCCCTATCGCCGAGGTCAACAGCCGCGCGGTCGACGAACTGCTGCGCCGGGGCGTGGTGGTGGCCGGCGATCACGTGCTGATCACCCGCGGCGATCACGCCAGTGCCCAGGGCGGCACCAACTGCCTGCGGGTGATCCGGGTCGGCGACAGTATTTGTTAATGCGAGGGGACGAAATGAACAAGCCACTTACTCAAGACAAGCGCTCGGCGCTGATGGCCGATGGCGAACAACAGTGGCCGCGCGATTTCGATTTTCGCGAAGCCTATGCCGAACAACGCGAACTGCTCGAGGCGCCGGCCGATCGCGCAGTGAATTCAACGACTTCAACGACCTCAACGAGTAGCGAGAGCCATGCATAAGAAAACCCTTATCCAACAGGTCGCGGCGCGGGAAATTCTCGACTCGCGTGGTAATCCCACCGTCGAGGCGCTGGTGACCTTGAACGGCGGTGCGCTGGGTGTCGCCAGCGTGCCCTCCGGGGCTTCCACCGGCACGCGCGAGGCACTGGAGTTGCGCGACGGCTCGCGGCGCTACCAGGGCAAGGGCGTGATGCGCGCGGTGGCCAACGTCAATGGCGCCATCCGTGACTGCGTACTGGGCCTGGATGCGCTGGACCAGCAGGCGGTCGATGCGGCGATGATTGCCCTGGACGGCACCGAGAGCAAGGCCGAGCTGGGCGCCAATGCGATTCTCGCGGTGTCCCTGGCTACCGCCAAAGCCGCCGCCGCGGCGCTGCAACTACCGCTGTACGAGCACCTGGCGGCACTCTACGGCCAGCCGGGACAATTCAGCCTGCCGGTGCCGATGATGAACATCATCAACGGCGGCGAGCATGCCGACAACAACGTCGACATCCAGGAATTCATGATCCAGCCGGTCGGCGCCAGCTCGTTCAAGGAGGCGTTGCGCATGGGCGCCGAGGTGTTCCATACCCTCAAGCAGGTGCTGAGCGAGCGTGGCCTGAGCACCGCCGTCGGCGACGAAGGCGGCTTCGCCCCGTCGCTGGCCTCCAATGAAGAGGCGCTGGTGGTGATCAAGCAGGCGGTCGAGCGTTGCGGTTATGTGCTGGGCCGGGACATCACCCTGGCCCTGGATTGCGCGGCCTCGGAGTTCTATCGCGATGGTCACTACGTGCTGGCCGGCGAGGGCAAGGCCTATGACGCCACGGGCTTTGCCGATTACCTGGCCGGATTGTGCGAGCGCTACCCGATCGTCTCGATCGAAGACGGCATGGACGAAAGCGACTGGGACGGCTGGGCCTACCTCACCGAGAAGCTCGGTCGGCGCGTGCAACTGGTCGGCGATGACCTGTTCGTCACCAATACCCGGATCCTCAGCGAAGGCATCGCGCGC
>JBFKAF010000863.1:0-1564 GCA_041621735.1 Pseudomonas sp. | reverse complement strand
GCAGCCCACTGCATTGTTCAGGGTGTCGACCGCCGGCTCTCGCGCCGCCAGCTCGGCATCCTCGACCAGCACCCGCAGCTCGCCGGTCTGGCCGTCGACCCGGATCACGTCGCCATCGCGTACCCGCGCCAGCGGGCCGCCGTCAAAGGCTTCGGGGCAGACATGGATGGCCGCCGGGATCTTGCCCGAGGCACCGGACATGCGCCCATCGGTGACCAGCGCCACCTTGAAGCCGCGATCCTGCAGTACGCCGAGGAACGGGGTCATCTTGTGCAGCTCCGGCATGCCGTTGCTGCGCGGGCCCTGGAAGCGCATTACCGCAACGAAGTCACACTCCAGCTCACCAGCCTTGAAGGCGTCAGCCAACTCCTGCTGATCCTCGAACACCCGCGCCGGCGCCTCGACCACCTGATGTTCGAGCGCCACCGCCGAGACCTTCATCACCCCGCGCCCGAGATTGCCCTGCATCAGGCGTAAGCCACCCTCAGGGGAATAGGGGCGCGCCACCGGGCGCAACACGCTTTCGTCATGACTCTTGGTCGGCCCGTCGCGCCACACCAACTTGCCCTCTTCGAGGAAAGGCTCGCGGGTGTTACGGCTCTGACCATGGCCGGCCACGGTGTTGACGTCCTCGTGCAACAGCCCGGCCTTGAGCAGCTCGCGGATCAACAACGACATACCGCCTGCAGCCTGGAAATGGTTGATGTCGGCGCTGCCGTTGGGATAGACGTGGGCCAGGGTCGGCACCACCTCGGAGAGGTCGGCCATGTCCTGCCAGGTCAGCTGAATCCCCGCCGCCTGAGCGATGGCAGGCATGTGCAAGGTGTGATTGGTCGAGCCGCCGGTCGCACTCAAGGCGACGACGGCGTTGACCAGGCAACGCTCGTCAACGATCAACCCAAGCGGCATGAACTGGCCACTCTGCTTGGTCAACCGGGTGACCTGCTGCGCCGCTTCGCGGGTCAGGGCGTCGCGCAATGGCGTGTTGGGGTTGATGAATGAGGCGCCGGGCAAGTGCAGGCCCATCACCTCCATCAACAACTGGTTGGTGTTGGCCGTGCCATAGAAGGTGCAGGTGCCGGGGCTGTGGTAGGCACTCATCTCTGCCTCGAGCAGCTCGTCGCGGGTCGCCTTGCCTTCGGCATAGCGCTGGCGCACGTCGGCCTTCTCCTTGTTCGACAGCCCGGACGGCATCGGCCCCGCCGGTACGAACAGGGTCGGCAAGTGACCGAAGCGCAAGGCGCCCATCAACAGGCCAGGGACGATCTTGTCGCAGATGCCCAGGAACAGCGCGGCATCGAACATGTTGTGCGACAGCGCCACCGCCGTGGACATGGCGATCACCTCGCGACTGGCGATGCCCAGCTCCATGCCCGGCTCGCCCTGGGTCACGCCATCGCACATGGCCGGCACACCACCGGCAAACTGGCCGACCGAGCCGATCTCACGCAGCGCCTGTTTGATCCGCTCGGGGTAGTCCTGATAGGGCTGGTGGGCCGAGAGCATGTCGTTATAAGCAGAAACTATCGCCACATTGGCCGCATTCATCAGCCGCAGCGTCTGC
>JBFKAF010000862.1:0-1569 GCA_041621735.1 Pseudomonas sp. | reverse complement strand
CAGGCCGTGCTCGGCAGACAGCACGAACCGGCCCTTGCTGGTCAGCGGCTGCGCCAGGGCGCGCAGGTGTTTTTCCTGGATGAAGGCGCCACGTACCAGTGTTGGCTTGGCCAGCTGCGCACTCAGCTGCTCGAGGTCGAAGGCCTGGGTCTGGGCGGCGCACAGCAGCAGTGTGGCCAGCAGCAGGGCGCGGATCATGCGAGCGCCCGCTCCACGGCCGCGACGAACACCTTGGGCGAGGCCAGTTGCATTTCGCGGCTGGCGATTTCCACTGCCACCTGCACCGTGCTGGCGCGGGTCAGGCGCTCGCCATTGACGGCGTCGTAGATCAGGTAGTTGATCTTCAGGCGGTTCTGCCACTCGATCAGGTCGGCGCGCACCACGATGCGTTGGCCGAACTGCGCGCCGCGCACGTAGCGCAGCTGCAGATCGATGATCGGCCAGGCATAGCCGGCGGCGCGCATCTGCGTGTAGTTGTGGTCGAGGCGGTCGAGCAGGGCGCAACGCGCGACTTCCAGGTATTTGACGTAATGCCCGTGCCAGACCACTTCCATCGAGTCGACGTCGAAGAACGGCACGAGGATTTCGACCTCGGCCTGCAATACGCCGCCCTTACGCATACAGCCTCCAGTGCTGCGCGCGTATACGTTGCAGGCACAGGCGCAGCTCGGCTTCCAGGGCGCGGTCTTCGATCAGCGGTGGAAAATCGCTGGCCAGCTGCGCGTGCATCTCGGCCAGCGGCGCCGGCAGCTGGCGCGGCTGCTCGCGCAGGCGTAGCCAGACGCCCTGGTTGGCGGCCAGCAGGGTGGCGGCGGCGACCTGTTCGGTCAGTTCCAGGCTGCGCAAGGCGTCACGCGCGGCGATGGTGCCCATGCTCACCTTGTCCTGGTTGTGGCACTCGGTGGAGCGCGAGAAGACGCTGGCCGGCAGACTGTTCTTCAGGGCCTCGGCGGTCCAGGCGCTGGCGCCGATCTGCACCGCCTTGAAGCCGTGGTTGATCATCGCGGTGGCCGCCGGGGCGCCGGACAGGTTGCTCGGCAGGCCGTGGTTGTAGCGTACGTCCACCAGCAGGGCGAGCTGCCGGTCGAGCAGGTCGGCGACGTTGCCCACCAGGTTCTTCAGGCTGTCCATGGCGAAGGCGATATGGCCGCCGTAGAAGTGCCCGCCGTGCAGCACCCGCTCGGCCTCGGCGTCGATCAGCGGGTTGTCGTTGGCACTGTTCAGCTCGGTCTCGATGAATTGCCGCAGCAGCCCCAGGCTGTCGGCCATGACCCCCAGCACATGCGGCGCGCAGCGCAGCGAGTAGCGGTCCTGCAGGCGGTGCAGCGGTGCGGTCGGCGCCTCGATGGCGAGGTCCTGGCGCAGCCAGGCGGCCACCTGCATCTGCCCCGGATGCGGTTTGGCGGCGAACAGGCGCTCGTCGAAGTGTTCCGGGTTGCCGGCCAGCGCCACCACGTTGAGCGCGGTGATGCGGCTGGCCAGCCTGAGCAGGTAGTCGGCTCGGGAGAACGCCAGGCAGGCCAGCCCGGTCATCACCGCGGTGCCGTTCATCAGCGCCAGGGCTTCCTT
>JBFKAF010000861.1:0-1571 GCA_041621735.1 Pseudomonas sp. | reverse complement strand
GCTCGTTGGAGGTCAGCAGACCGCCCTCGAATACCTGAGGCAGCAGGCGGCTGTCGCTGGCCTTTACCACCGGCAGTTCGGGTACGTGCGAGCCGTAGCGCAGCTCGCTGGCAGACAGCTTGACCTTGGCGGTCAGGCCCAGGCGACTGAACTCATCCGGGGTGCCGCCATCGTCCTGCACCGGCAGCAGGTCGGTGCCGGTGCGGCCGCCGCCGGAGTCGAGCTTGACGCCGAGCAGGCCGATTGCATCGAGGCCGAAGCCGACAGTACCTTCGGTGTAGCCGGACTGGATATCCAGCAGGAAACCCTGGCCCCATTCCTCGCGTTTGTTCTGGCCAGTGCCCTCGCGGAAGTCGCGGTTCAGGTAGATGTTGGTGGCGGTCAGGCTGGCGCTGCTGTCGTCGATGAAATCGGCATGCGCGAGCGGGGTGAGCAGGGCCGTGGCGACGGCTAGGCTAAGCAGGCGGACAGGTGGCAATGCTTGTGGCGATGCGATGGGCATCCTGTGGTCTCCAATATTGTTTTTGTACGGCGGCGCACCACTGCGCGAGCCGTTCTGGCAGGTGGATCGAGCCACCTTGAGCAGATCCTAGGCGGGCAAGCTTTCGCCAAGCTTTCACCGCCGAAAGTTTCCGCGAGGGCGACGACTATGGGTTGCGGGCGCTTCACAAGGCGCGCGGCAGCGGTACACTCCCGTCCTCTAATGCCGTGGGTGCGGCTCGGATGGGTATGGGCGGGAGGTGGCGATGCGAATTCTGCTGGTCGAAGACCATCCGCAGCTGGCGGCAAGCGTGACCCAGGCCCTGAAAAGTGCTGGCTGGACGGTGGACGTGCTGCACGATGGGGTGGCCGCCGATCTGGCATTGGCCAGCGAGGACTATGCCCTGGCGATTCTCGATGTCGGCCTGCCGCGGATGGATGGTTTCGAGGTGCTGGCGCGCTTGCGCGGGCGCGGCAAGACCCTGCCGGTACTGATGCTGACCGCGCGTGGCGAAGTCAAAGACCGGGTGCACGGACTCAACCTGGGCGCCGACGATTACCTGGCCAAACCCTTCGAGCTGACTGAGCTGGAGGCGCGGGTCAAGGCGCTGCTGCGGCGCAGCGTGCTCGGCGGTGAGCAACAGCAGCGCTGTGGCAATCTGCTCTACGACCTGAGCACTCGGCGCTTCAGTGTGCAGGAGGCCACCCTCAGCCTGACGTCCCGCGAGCACGCGGTGCTGGAGGCGATGATCGCCCGGCCGGGGCGGGTGATGAGCAAGGAGCAACTGGCCGCCCAGGTCTTCGGCCTGGATGACGATGCCAGCGCCGACTCCATCGAGATTTACGTCCATCGCCTGCGCAAGAAACTCGAGGCCAGTGGCGTGCGCATCGTCACCTTCCGTGGTCTGGGTTACTTGTTGGAGGCAGTCGGTGACTGAGCGCTGGAGGCCGTCGATGGCTGAAACCGGGAGCCTGCGCGGGCGCCTGTTAAGGCGTCTGGCCGTGTTGTTGGCGCTGATCCTGCTGCTCAGCAGCCTGAGCGCCTATTGGAGCGCCCGCCGCGCCGCCGACACGGCCTATGACCGTACGCT
>JBFKAF010000860.1:0-1572 GCA_041621735.1 Pseudomonas sp. | reverse complement strand
TACCGGCGAGCTGGCGGATCTGCGCAGCAGAACCCCGCGCACCGGAGTCGGCCATCATGTACATGGAGTTGAAGGACTCTTGATCGACCGTCTTGCCTTCGCGATCGACCACTTTCTCTTTCGAGAGGTTGGCCATCATCGCCTTGGACACTTCGTCGTTGGCCTTCGACCAGAGGTCGATAACCTTGTTGTACTTCTCGCCCTGGGTTACCAGGCCGGAGGCGTACTGCGACTCGATCTCTTTAACTTCATCGGTGGCGGCATCAATGATGCGCGCCTTCTCATCTGGAATGACGAAGTCGTTCACGCCGATCGACACACCGGAGATGGTCGAATAAGCAAAACCGGTGTACATCAGCTGGTCAGCGAAGATCACAGTGTCTTTCAAGCCAACGGTGCGGTAGCACTGGTTGATCAGCTTGGAGATTGCCTTCTTCTTCATCGACTGGTTGACCACGTCATAGGACAGGCCATCTGGAACAATCTGGAACAACAATGCACGACCGACAGTGGTGTCGACGATACGGGTGTTCTTGGTGATGCTGCCGTCGCGATCCTTGATCACTTCGTTGATGCGCACTTTTACGCGCGCATGCAACGAGGCTTCGCCAGCACGGAAAACCCGGTCGACTTCCTGCAGATCAGCGAATACGCGACCCTCGCCCTTGGCGTTGATCGCTTCACGGGTCATGTAGTACAGACCCAGAACCACGTCCTGGGACGGCACGATAATCGGCTCACCGTTGGCTGGCGAGAGGATGTTGTTGGTCGACATCATCAACGCGCGCGCTTCCAGCTGGGCTTCCAGCGTCAGCGGCACGTGCACGGCCATCTGGTCACCGTCGAAGTCGGCGTTGTACGCGGCGCAGACCAGCGGGTGCAGCTGAATCGCTTTACCTTCGATCAGTACCGGCTCAAACGCCTGGATACCGAGACGGTGAAGGGTCGGTGCACGGTTGAGCAGCACCGGGTGTTCGCGAATCACTTCGGCAAGAACGTCCCATACTTCCGGCAACTCACGCTCGACCATCTTCTTCGCGGCCTTGATGGTGGTCGCGAGACCACGCATTTCAAGCTTGCCGAAGATGAACGGTTTGAACAGCTCGAGGGCCATTTTCTTCGGCAGACCGCACTGGTGCAGGCGCAGGGTCGGGCCCACGGTAATTACCGAGCGACCGGAGTAGTCCACTCGCTTGCCGAGCAGGTTCTGCCGGAAGCGACCTTGCTTACCCTTGATCATGTCGGCCAGGGACTTCAGCGGACGCTTGTTCGAGCCGGTGATGGCGCGGCCACGACGGCCGTTGTCGAGAAGGGCGTCAACCGATTCCTGCAGCATGCGCTTTTCGTTGCGCACGATGATGTCTGGCGCAGACAGGTCGAGCAGACGCTTCAGACGGTTGTTACGGTTGATCACCCGACGGTACAGGTCGTTCAGGTCGGAGGTCGCAAAACGACCGCCGTCCAGCGGCACCAACGGACGCAGATCCGGCGGCAGAACCGGCAGCACGGTCAGCACCATCCACTCAGGCAGGTTGCCCGAGCCGAGGAAGGCTTCCATCAGCTTCAGACGCT
>JBFKAF010000859.1:0-1573 GCA_041621735.1 Pseudomonas sp. | reverse complement strand
GAGTCCCGCCGCGCTGCGCGATGCGCGCATCCGCGTCGACGGCTTCCGCGCGCTGGCGGAGATGTTCTGCACCATCACCCTGCAACTGAATATCGTCGCCCCCCTGGAAGCCATCGCCAACGCCGGCCTGGCCCAGCGCACGCTGCTCTATGCCAACCTGCGCGAGAGCCTGCACGATTGCCTCGAGCAGTTGCAACGCGAAGGCCTGCCTGTAGACGAAGCCCGGCGCTTCCTGCTGAACAGCCCCAACTTGCCGGTGAAATACCTGCTGAGTGCCGGCAGCCTGTTCAGCAAGGAACATTTGAGCCAGGAGCAGTCCGCCGTCCAGGACATCAACAAGTTCTACGGCTACAGCGCAGCGAACTTCCTCCTGGAGGGCGCGCCATGCAGCGTCGACTGATCGCCAGCGTGCTGCTCGGCCACTACCTGTCGGCCTTCACCGCTCTGGGCATTCCGCTGTACCTGCCGCGCATCCTCGCCGACCTGGCGCCGGACGCGCCGGGCTGGAGTATCGGCGTGCTGTTTATCCTGCCAACCCTGTGCACCGCCCTGGCGGCGCCCGTCTGGGGTTACCTGGCGGACCGCCACGGCTGTCGCCTGTCCTTGCTGCGCGCCCATGCCGGGTTGTTCGGCGGTTTTCTGCTGGCCGGGTTCAGCAGCGACCTGAGTATGTTCGTGCTGGCGTTGATCATCCAGGGCACCTTCGGCGGCGCCATGGCCGCGTCCAACGCCTATCTGGCGACCCAACTCAAGGATGCCAGCCTGTCGCGCGCGCTGAACTGGACCCAGTACTCGGCGCGCCTGGCGATGATCAGCGGGCCGATCCTGCTTGGCCTGCTCACCGCCCAAGGCTTGGGCCTGGAGCTGTACCACTACCTGGCCTGGCTGCCCTTGCTGGCCTTCGCCCTGATCCTGCCGTTGCCGGCCGACCCAGCGCGCGCCAAGCCGAGCACTTCCAGCGCGTCCAGCCCAGCCGCGCGCCTCGGCCAACTGCCGCCGGACCTGCTGCGTCTGCTCGCGGTGCAGTTCCTGTTCAGCTTCGCCATGGTGGTCACCTTCCCCTACTTCGTGCCTTACGGCGAAGCGCTGGGAATCGGCAATGACGGCTTGATCGGCCTGCTCTACAGCCTGCCGCACCTGGTCTACCTGTTCGCCCTGCCCTGGGCCCAGCGCCAGGCCAACAACCCGTTGCTGATCGGTCTGCTGTTGCTGGCCCTGAGCAACGCCCTGCAATTTTTCATCGAGCAAGCCGAGCCGCTGTTCGCCCTGCGCCTGCTCAGTGGCGCCGGCATGCTGCTCGGTTTCGTCGGCCTGCACCGCTGCCTCAGCCAGCGCAGCCGCCAGGGCGGCGCCGGGCGGCTGTTCGGCTGGTACGACGCCAGCGGCAAATGGGCCGGCAGCGCGGCCGGCCTGAGCGCCGGCCTGGTCAGCCAGTGGTGCGGCATCGCGTCACCCTTCCTCGTCGCCTGTGTGGCCGCATTCGCGGCGCTGCT
This sequence comes from Pseudomonas sp., assembly GCA_041621735.1. Lineage (GTDB taxonomy): Bacteria > Pseudomonadota > Gammaproteobacteria > Pseudomonadales > Pseudomonadaceae > Aquipseudomonas. Next base: position 80 of record JBFKAF010000859.1, on the reverse strand, counting down.
GTTGGCGCGTTCCTTAGTCGCTTGTCCACAGGAGCTTCCAGCATGACCCTCGCCCTAACCCCCTTGTCGCTACGTGACCT
>JBFKAF010000858.1:0-1574 GCA_041621735.1 Pseudomonas sp. | reverse complement strand
TTCGGCCAGTCCAACTACGGCATGGCCAAGCTCGGCCTGTATGGCCTGACCCGTACCCTGGCCATCGAAGGGCGCAAGCACAACATCCTGGTCAATGCCATCGCTCCCACCGGCGGCACGCGGATGACCGAGGGGCTGATTCCGCCGCAGGTGTTCGAGCAGCTCAAGCCCGAGCTGGTCAGCCCGCTGGTGGTCTATCTGGCCAGCCAGGCCTGCGAGGACACCTCCGGTCTGTTCGAGGTCGGCGGCGGCTGGATCGGCAAGGTGCGCTGGGAGCGCAGCCTGGGCGCCGGTTTTGACCCGCGTGGCGGTTTCAGCCCGGAAGAGGTGGCAGCCAGCTGGCAGCAGATCTGCGACTTCGACGGTGCGGCACACCCGGCGGATAACGTCGAGGCGTTGAAAGAGATGATGGCCAATCTGCAGAAATTCGCCCTCTAAATCCGCCAGCCTGACGGGGGAATCGGTCAATGGGCTGATTTCCCGGCTACAGGCAATTATGGTGAAGGCCGGCTCAATGCCGGCCTTTGGCGTTTCAGGGTTGGGCTAAGTGAAAGCGAAGCCCGTATGAAATCCGGGGCAATTGCTGGGGCCAGACTCTCCGCTCCCGGATTGCATCCGGGCTGCGGTCTTGAGCGGAGCTGTTGTGGGAGCGGCCTTGGCCGCGAAAAGTTGTTGTCTCAGCGCCGAAGCCAGGATGAAGTCCGGGGCTCAGGTCGCGCATCAGTAGCCTCGTCGTCTGTCAATGGAGCGTGCGTCATGAGTGTTCTCGTCGAGAAAAACGGTCCTGTCACCACCCTGACCATCGACCGGCCGCAGCAGCGCAACGCCGTGGATCGGCCGACCGCCGATGCCCTGGCCGCTGCGTTGCGCGCCTTCGAGGCGGACGACCAGGCGCGGGTGGCGGTGCTGACGGGTGCCGGCGCTACTTTTTGCGCCGGGGCCGATCTGGCGGCGGTGGCCGAGGGCGGCGAACGGGTCAATCGGCTGGAGTGCGACGGTGACGGGCCGATGGGGCCGAGTCGCATGCAGCTGCGCAAGCCGCTGATTGCCGCCATCGAAGGTCATGCGGTGGCCGGCGGTCTGGAGCTGGCGCTGCTCGCCGATCTGCGGGTGATGGCCGATGACGCGGTGCTCGGGGTGTTTTGCCGGCGTTTCGGCGTGCCGCTGATCGACGGCGGTACGGTGCGCTTGCCGCGGATTATCGGCCAGGGCCGGGCGCTGGACCTGATTCTCACCGGCCGCCCGGTGTTGGCCGGCGAAGCGCTGGCCATGGGCCTGGTCAGTCGAGTGGTGGCGGCCGGTTCGACGCTGGCCTCCGCTCAGCAGTTGGCGCTGGAGATCGCCGGCTTCCCGCAACGCTGCATGCTGGCCGATCGGGCCAGTACCTACGCGCAGTGGCAATTGCCCTTTCTCGAGGCGATGAGCAATGAGTTTGCTGGCGGCCTGGCGGTGATCGAGAGTGGCGAAACCCGCGCCGGCGCGCAGCGCTTCAAGGCGGGCGCGGGGCGCCACGGCGAGTTCCAGTAACGCCTCAGATTTTTCTGGGAATGCCGTACTTGCGCAGGCGCATGGCG